>JAFYLX010000072.1 GCA_017556895.1 Bacillota bacterium
GCACCGTATTGATAGTTTTCATCTAGCAAATAAAAATAGTTCTGGCCATCAGGCACTTCTACTTCAATTACCCAGAATCCCGCATCATCAATGGCAAAATTCTCATTTTCTGCTAAAGTCCATTCAACTTGACCGGATTCTAAATTAACGATGGACTTAGTTCCATTTTTATCAGTTTCATAAACATATCCCGCTCTTTTAGGAAGTTCTATCTTGTTTGCAGTTTCGTATATAAGATCCCCATTTTCTGCAACTATTCTCCATCCAGAATCGTTACCCTCTACAGTGTATCCGCTAGGATGTTCCATCTTATACGTCATATATTTGCCAGACCCTGTATCATCCAAATCTTTTTCTGGAATATCGGCAATTACATTTTCTAATGTTGACACTAAGGAATTTGCCGTAATGCAACTTATGACAGAGATGACCAAAATTATTAATGCAAATACACGAATATATTTACTTTTCAGCATAACTTTTATCATATCTACTCACCCCTAAACATATGCTTCATAGCGTTCTCAAGTGTTCCGCCGTACTTATCTCTCAATACATCGCTGTCTTCTACTGCGGTAATCTTGCCATCTTGCAGTACAATAACGCCATCGAATAATCTTTCAATGTCACGAATTAGATGTGTAACGATAATCATCGTACCCTTTGGATTGAAATTCTCAAGAATTATATCAAGCACATGTTCTCTAGCCTCAACATCGACTGCACCAAGTGGCTCATCTAGCAAATATAGTCTTGCACTTCTTGCCATCATCAGTGATATCTGTAATTTATCTACAACCCCTTTTGACATTTCTTTTACAGTCTGTTCCTCACCGATGTGAAAAATATTTAATAATTCCCTACATTTCACTTCGTCGAAATCATCGAAAAACGTATTATATAACTCGATCATATCCTTTACTGGCATATCCTTTGGCATAGTACTCTTGTCCGGAAAATACGCCACTTCAGCTTTTGTAAATGCTCCCGGTCTATGTCCATCAATTTCTACTTTTCCTTGGTAGTCCATGCACATGCCTGCTAGAATTTTCAGAAGCGTAGTCTTGCCACTAGCGTTTGGTCCAAGAAGTCCTAGGATCTTCCCCTCTGGAATCTCAAGATTCACGCCATCTAGTGCCCTCACATCGCCAAACCATTTTTTCAAATCTTTTATTTCTACGATTGGTGGTGCTTCCACTAATCTAAGTTTTCCCTTTTCCATTTAACCTACCTTTGTTTCTGCTTCCATCAGTTCTTCATTCCTTGCTCGAAAAAACTCGATCATTTCCTCTGGCGTATATCCTAGTTCTAGCATAGCGCTTCTGAACGCGTCAGCCGCCGCTATAGCTACATCTTTCTTTAGCCCCTTGATTAGTTTTCTGTCTTCCGTTACGAATCTTCCTGCAGTTCTCTCTGAAACTAGAAGCCCTTCTCTTTCTAGTTCAATCATAGCTCTTTGCATAGTATTTGGATTAACTTCAAAAAGTGCAGCTAATTCTCTTACAGACGGAATTTTCTGTCCTGGCGCCCACTCGCCTGCGGCAATTGCCTCTCTCACCTTTTGCATTATCTGTATGTATATCGGCATATTATCGTCTAATTTGTAATCCATGTTGACCTCCTTTTGCCTATGGCTGTACCCATTTCGTCAGTTCAAACTGTATTATCTTACTAACACAGTAATACATATAGCAGTATATGTCAACGCTTTATTGCGAAAAAGCGGCAAAAATAAAAAAACACGCCATAAAAGAACATATGTTTGTCTTCTAGTGAAATTTATGCTATAATGCAATCAAGAGTTACCTGAGACACGGTGGACGGTGCGCTCCTTATTTTATAATAAGGAGGTGATGAAGATGTACATAACTTTTGACCAGCTTTTAAGCTTTTCATTGTTTATAGTCACACTCATTGCCTTGATCACTTCGATTAAGCGATAGTTTTTACATAAAATAAAAACACCCGTCCAGCCTCACTTGGACGAGTGTTTTTCATTCAACCATATTGAGTGCACCGATCATCGGTAACTCTTTTATTGTCTATATTATATTCCAATAAATTTATTATTGCAAGCCTACTATTTTAATTACCCCTTTTTTCTCTACTTCGCCTAGTGGTTCGCCGTCTTGATATCCAAGAGCTGCAATTCCATAAACTACATGGTCTTCAGGGATTCCCCATTCCCCTAGGATTGCTCTTACTTCTGCCTCATCACAGCAGTGTCTAAGCTGATTGATCCATACAGTACCGATTCCAAGTGAGTGCGCAGCCAGGAAAATATTCTCAAGAGCGCAGGCATTGTCTTCCATGCCCCAATCACTTTCTCTTAAATTTGATGGGATGATTAATGCTGCCGGCTTATAGATGTCATAACCTTCACGGCCAAGGGCCTTGCCGACTGCTGCTGCAAGTTTTTGAATCTTTTCCTCGTCAGTAACCAGAGTAAACTGCCAAGTTTGCTTGTTCATTCCGCTTGGTGCAGCTAAAGCTACTTTTAGAAGAATATCTAATTCCTCTTTTGGAATCTTTTTATCTGTAAATTTTCTAACGCTTCTTCTTGTAAGAAGGTTTCTAATTACTTCGTTCATTACTCGCTCCTATTTCTTTTTCTTCAAGATGTTAATAATTGCATTTGGCTTTAATGCATCTCCTCTATAGAAAACCAGATCCTTATATACTCTGCCTGCAATAACTGTAATTACTACCGTAGTCACAAGGATAATTCCGATTGTGGCTAACATCTGCCATACAGGGATATTTCCAAGTAGTGCATTTGCTGGCGTTACCATCACCGCAGTGAAAGGGATCCAGTTTAAAATAGGATTTGAAGCACCATCCATTCCGCCACCATATAAAGTTGCAAGGAAGCTAACTACAAGTACAAGCGTAAACATTAAGTTTGCAGATGATAAATCTTCCGCCTTACTTGCCATGGCTCCGCCGATTCCTGCAAGTGAACAGTATAGAAGCATTCCCAGAATAATCAATACTGCTGCTAAGATACAGTTCATCGGTGAGAACATGCCTTCAGTCAGTTCTCTAAGCATCTTAAACATCTCGATTATTTCCATAGTTGAATCAGGATTTATTGCTTTTACACCATAGTTTCCTATGACAAAGCTTAATCCTAATGAACCAAGCCAGCTTATTATCTGGATTACACCTGTAAGGGTGATAGCAAATAGCTTACCCAAGATAATTGCTACAGGGTTTACGGCAACTAGCATGCTTTCCATTAACTTTGAGCTTTTTTCCATAACCACGCTGTTAGCAATGCCCTGGCCATAGATTAGCACAAAGAAGTAAAGTAACATTATGTTCAAATACATAACAATCATTGAAACAAGCTCTTTAGCAGATTCTGCTTCTTCTGCCAAGATTTCTTCCTCTGTCATTTCTTCATACTCTTCGCCGTCAGAATAGTTACCATCTGCTTCAGGATCATGTCCAGACTCCATGGCATAGAAAAGATCTACAAACCCTGCTATTAGCGCATCTACGCTGTAGGCAACATCTTCGTTAAGTTCACTTCCTTCAGGGATTAATGTTATGAAGTCATATTGATCACCATTTTGCTCAGTTAGAAGAATCAGTGAATTATCTGTGTTTCTTGTAGACTTCTTTGCTTTTGCAAAATTATCTCCACAGTCAATAACATCTACTTCAATTCCGAAAGCCTGTGGAAAACTTGCTTCAAACCCGCCTTTATTAAAAGCCGCAGGCTCGTATTTTTCTTCGCTTGTATCCACAAGATATATATATTCTAAAGCTGACATATCGATAGGTTCTACGTATGAAGAAAGCCCATCTTCAAGATCAGTTTCAAACCCAGTCTCTGGTACTGCTTCAGGCTCATCGCTAAAGGCCTCAACGCCAATCATGATTGCTGCTGGGATAATTAGACACAATAGCGCAATTATAATTGTGCTATTTCTATATTTTGGATTTCTTACATGCTGCTTAAAAGTAAAGGAAAATATACTTAAAAATCCGCGAAAATATTCTCTCATTTTATTTTCCCTCCTTTACTTTTAGTGGTTTGCCAAGAGCCATTCTAAAGATTTGTATCATCTTTAGAGGCTTGCCCTTGTACATGATTAGGCTGTCATAGGCTTTTCCGGAAAATCTATAAATAATTGCAATCATTGCAATCTGAATTACCCATGACACGAGTAATATAAAGAAACTGATGTCTCCTGTCACATAATATGTAGGTGCCGCAAAGGCAGATATAAATGGAATCAAAGACATAGGTAATGCCGGGGCTGAACCAAATGGTATTGCTATTACTGTCGCAATATAGCAAACGAGAATTAGCATTGTCGCTGACATATTTGCTGATTCCATATCTTCCATAGTTGAGCAGCTTGCTCCGCTTAATGCAGAAATCTGTGATAACAGCACGCACGCAAGAAGAAGTGAAACGATGATTATCCCAATTAATTCAAAACCAATGTTAAATATTTCTGATGTGATTCCCATATCTGCAAGGAACGCACCCACGAATGCTGTGCTAGTGAACATCCCTGTCACGAAATAGGACACTACAAGGGCTACTGCCATTATTCCAAACATCAGAAAAACGAATGTGATAACAGCTAGGATTTTGCCCAAAATCATTGCATCAGACTTGATACTCACAAGAAGAGTCTCAACTAGCTTTGATGATTTTTCCTCTAAGATAGCTCTGATAATAAATGTGCATGAGAATAGGCAAATCATCATTACAACAATTGAGTATCCGTACTGCACTACATATCTTGCGTCGAAACCGATTTCATCTCTTGCAAGATAGTCTTCCATAGTCATTACCTGATTTGTGAAAGATAGTCCCGTTTCAACTACTGGCTCATCCACAAAGAAAGACATTACAGGAATAGCTAATGCAGCTGCAAGAATAAATATCCCAAAAGAAATCAAGTTTGATTTATTCTTAATGAGCTGCTTGAAGGTAAATCGCATCACTTTACCTGTATCGCTTAAAGAATAGTTCTTATTCATTGACTTCACCTACTTTTTCAACGAAGATTTCGTGAAGTGATGGCTCTCTTAAATCGAAAGTTATAACCGTAATGCCTGCCTCAATCAGCTTAACAAGTAACTGATTAGCCTGCTCCTCGCCTGCAACCTTAAGCTGATACTCCCTTTCTTTTTCTGCAAGAATCGTAACACCCGCTTCTTCGATTAGCGCTCTCGCGTCTTGTTCAGTCTTTAAATCCAAGTTTACTCTGCCATAGCTCTTCTTAATATCGTTTAAGTTGCCCTGAAGTACTACCTTTGAACGGTCGAGAATAGTTATGTCTGTGCAGAATTCTTCAACCGTTGCCATCTGATGGCTAGACATAATTAAGTATTTGCCCGCAGCAATCTGTTCTCTGATGATTCCCTTGAAAAGGTCTGTGTTAACGGGGTCAAGGCCTGATAATGGTTCGTCTAAAACGATTAAATCCGGGTTAGAAATAAGTGCGATCATAAACTGAATTTTCTGCTGATTACCTTTGGAAAGCTGATCAGCAAGTTTTGGTTTGAAGGCTTTTGTTTTTGACTTCTTTTTCTTTTCGCCTAGTGCCTCTGCCTTTGGAGTCGGTGGATATAGATATTCCTCTGCCTCAAGTCTGTGAGCCCAATATCTAATTCTTTCCTTTGCTTCATCTTTTGGAACGCCTCTAAGCTCCGCAAAATATAGGAGCTGGTCCATCAAGGAGTACTTTGGATAAAGCCCTCTTTCCTCTGCAAGATACCCGATATTGCAGTTTGATGTTGAAAGCGGCTTGCCATTCCATAACACTTCTCCATTGTCACGCGCAAGCATATCAAGAATCATTCTAATAGCCGTCGTCTTACCCGCACCGTTTGTACCAAGAAGCGCATATACACCAGGTCCTGGCATTTCGAAGCTCAAGTTATCTACTACGACTTTATCGCCGTATGACTTTTTAAGATTTTTTACTACTAAACTCATGTTGTCCCCCTTATTTATTGATTAACTTTCTCTTTTTCTAATTTCATGCCTTCTAAATAATATGCCACCATATGAACTAGCCATATAACACCAACTAACATCGCTGGTAATGGTCCGTAGTGGAAGAAGAAACTAAGCAGTATCATAGCTACTAAGCAAATGCAACATACCATATTAGTAGTCTTATATGCTTTGTATGCCGACTTATATATCATAAGTTTTTCAAGTTCGTCGCAGGATTCTTCCCACTTTTCGCTGAACTTGATATCATATACACTTCCGTTTTTCTGCGGATATAGCACTTTCGTAAAGTCAATCAACATCTGCTGTATCTTTCCTGATCCAAACATAGATACTATGAACACAATGAATGATACAACGAGTAATGCTGGCGATTCTTCAGCGTATCTATCTATGTAAGATACGACTATCGCATAGAACATAAAGGATATAATCATCATAATGCTAATTATGAAAATCCCTTTGCCAATTTTATGGTCAATTCCCATAAAAACTTCTTCCTCTATCTCATCATCATTTGCAGGAAGGCTCTTTTCATAATCCTTTTGTGCTGATTTATACATATACAATCCGCCGAGGATTCCAATTAACGTAGATAGAATGACTGCCCATGGTCCGATGATGAATAGGAATTGATGGAGCATCTTTGAAAATGTTTCTGCCAATCCCTGTGCACCATGTATTGAGGCTATACCGCCGATAATCCCGCCAAAAACGCCTGATGCTATAGTTATTGGAACTAGTATTTTTAAAGCTTTTTTATTTTCTTGCTTGTATTGTTCTTTAGTTACACTCTTCATACCCCTAATCCTCCTCGTAGATAAATATATCTTCAACATTTGCATCAAAGCATTTAGCTATCTTTAGCGCTAAAGTCACAGACGGAGAGTAATCCCCTCTCTCTATCTGGCTGATAGTCTGCCTTGAAACACCAACCATCTTGCCAAAGTCTGACTGATTGACGTCAATCTTGGCTCGGTACTCTTTTAGTCTATTTTTTAGTGGCATCTTGTGCCTCCCTTTCTATTCTTAGGGAAGGTCGTACCCCCCCCCGCAGATTTTTTGATGTTTTCTCAGGGTTAAATTTCGACCCTAATTGACAACTTTCGATTGCATTTTGACAAGTATCCTTGTCATTTCTTGTTTTAAGTATAGCACCAGGGGTATTTGCTGTCAATAAAAAAAGAGCAGCAAAGCTGCTCTTTCATAAAAACTATTCCAATTCGAATGCGCCAGTGTATAGCTGGTAGTATTTGCCCTTTTCTTCGATTAGGCGGTTGTGGTCGCCTCTTTCGATGATTCGGCCGTTTTCCATTACCATGATTACGTCTGTATTCTGGATTGTAGATAGACGATGGGCGATAACGAATACCGTTCTGCCGTGCATCAAGTTATCCATACCGCGCTGAACGATGGCTTCCGTTCTTGTATCGATGGAAGATGTCGCTTCGTCTAGGATCATTACCGGAGGATCCGCTACTGCGGCTCTCGCGATAGAGATTAGCTGTCGCTGACCCTGAGATAGACCGCTACCGTCTCCTTCAAGAACTGTATCGTAGCCATCCGGAAGCATTCTAATAAAGCCATCTGCATTAGCAAGTTTTGCTGCTGCGATACACTCTTCATCAGTTGCATCAAGCTTACCGTATCTGATGTTTTCCATTACAGTACCAGTGAACAGGTTAACATCCTGAAGCACGATACCTAGGGAACGACGAAGTTCTTCCTTCTTGATATGGTTGATGTTGATTCCGTCGTACTGAATCTTACCGTCATCTATATCATAGAATCTGTTTATTAAGTTTGTGATTGTAGTCTTACCGGCACCAGTTGCACCTACTAGGGCAACCTTCTGTCCCGGTTCTGCATAAATCGTAATGTCGTGAAGAACAAGTTTGTCTTCATCATAGCCGAAATCAACCTCAGTTAAGTTAATCTTGCCGCGCATTGGAATAAGCTCATCGCCTTCTTTCCAAGCCCAGTGACCTGTTCTCTCCTTGCACTCGATTAAGTTGCCATCGGCATCTTCCTTGGCGTTAACTAGAGTAACCCTGCCGTGGTCTTCCTCTGGCTTTTCGTCAAGAAGTTCGAAGATTCTCTGTGCACCGGCCATAGCCATAATTACGGAGTTTAGCTGCTGAGAAATCTGTCCGATTGGGTTTGTGAAGTTTCTTGATAAAGTAAGGAATGATGCGATTGTACCAAGAGTTAGCACGCTGTCTCCACCGAAGGCGAAGTTCGGCAGTCCGTAGATAGCCATTGCGCCGCCGACAACTGCAAGTACAACGTACATCATATATCCAATGTTACCAACAACCGGCATTGTGATAATCGCTAGGAAGTTTGCAAACTTTGCAGTTTGGAAAAGATTTTCATTCTTTTCGTTAAACTTCTCAATATTTTTCTGCTCATAGCAGAAAACCTTAACGACTTTCATGCCGTTAATCATTTCTTCGATAAAGCCGTTTGCATCCCCAAGAGCTCTCTGCTGCTTCATAAAGTAGCCGCCACTCTTGCCTGCAATGAACTTTACTGAAACTAGAATAAGCACTGTAAACGCAAGTACGATTAATGTTAGCCATACGCTTAGGTAAAGCATAGAACAAAGCACCGCAGTCATTGAGATGAGTGAAGAGAATAGGTTTGGTAAACTCTGTGAAATCATCTGTCTTAGAGTGTCTGCGTCATTTGTAAAATGGCTCATTACGTCCCCGTGAGTTCTAGTATCGAAATACTTGATAGGGAAGTACTGCATCTTTTCGAACATCTCGTCTCTAATATCTTTTAGAGTTTTCTGGGCAACAATTGCCATAGTTCTGTTATAGAAGAAAGTGGCAAATATACCCGTTAGGAAGATCAATCCCATGCTCATTAGTGCCTTAGCAAGACCACCAAATACAGGGTTTGCTTCAAGCAGTAGTGGCAGGATGTGTTCGTCGATTAACGTCTGAATAAATAGGGATGATGCAACGCTGGCAACTGAGCTGATTAAGATACAGATTACTACGAAGATTAATCTAAACTTATACTCAGCTACATAGGATAAAAGTCTCTTTATAGTTCCCTTTTGGAATTTCATTCCTTTTGTAGGAGCGTAGCCTTTGCCTCTGCCGCCTGGCATCGGTCTAGTACCTTTACTCATTAGCTTCACCTCCCTGTTTATTCTGAGAATCATATACTTCTCTATAAATATCGCTGTTTTCCATTAGATATTCGTGGTTACCGATAGCAGAAATCTTACCATCGTCCATAACGATAATCTGGTCTGCATCCTGAACGGAAGCGATACGCTGAGCGATAATGATCTTAGTTGTATCAGGAATGTATTCCTTGAATCCCTGTCTAATTATTGCATCAGTCTTCATGTCAACTGCACTTGTAGAGTCGTCTAAGATAAGAATCTTAGGATTCTTTAGAAGCGCTCTTGCGATACAAAGTCTCTGTCTCTGACCACCGGAAACGTTAGTACCACCCTGCTCGATATATGTGTCATACCCTTTTTCCATCTTATTGATGAATTCGTCGGCACACGCTAGCTGGCAGGCTTTTTTGATTTCCTCATCAGTGGCGTCTTCCTTACCCCATCTAAGATTTTCTTTGATAGTGCCGGAAAACAGTGTATTCTTTTGTAACACGAAGGCAACCTGATGTCTTAGGCTTTCTACGTGATAATCTCTAACATCTACGCCACCAACCTTAACGGAACCTGCGGCAACGTCGTAAAGTCTTGGAATAAGCTGAACTAAACTGGACTTTGCAGAACCTGTCGCACCGATGATACCTACAGTCTGGCCACTTGGGATATGAAGGTTGATTCCATTTAGAACTTCCTTTCCGCCTCTATTCATGTATCTAAAATGAACGTCCTCGAAGTCGATGGAGCCATCTTTTACTTCGTAGATAGGATTTTCTGGATCCTGAAGTGTGCTAACTTCTTCGATAATTTCAAGAATTCTTTCGCCAGAAGCCTTAGCCATAGTCATCATTACGAAAATCATAGAAATGATCATAAGGCTCATTAAGATCTGCATTACGTATGTGAACAGCCCGATTAATTCCCCTGTGGAAAGGCCAATAAGCGCATCGTTACCAGAAGCCACGATAGATCTTGCACCGAACCATGAAATTAAAATCATACAAATATATGATGAGAACTGCATTAAAGGTGCGTTAAATGCTAAAATCTTTTCCGCTCTTACGAAGTCCTGATAGATCTCATTGGAAGCACCTTTGAACTTTTCTGTTTCGTATTTCTGTCTGTTGAAAGACTTTACAACCCTCATGCCGTATAGATTTTCCTGAACAACATTATTAAGTTTGTCGTATTTCTTAAATACTTTGTCGAAAATAGGGAAAACCTTGAAAACGATTGCAAATAATCCAACTGTTAGAATTGGAAGAACCGCAAGGAAAATCAAAGAAAGTTTACCATCGATTCTAAAGGCTGCCACAAGGGCAAAGATTAGAACCATCGGTGCTCTCATAGCCATTCTTGTAGCCATTTGGAATGCCATCTGCAAGTTTGATACGTCTGTTGTTAGACGAGTAACGATACTCCCTGTTGAGAACTTGTCGATGTTTGCAAAGGAATAGTCCTGAACATGTTCAAACATAGCGCCTCTTAGGTTCTTTGCAAAACCAGTTGAGCCTAGCGCCGCTGTTCTTCCTGATAATACCCCAAATGCAAGTGCCACCATAGCAAAGGCAACTAGCATAACCCCGTATTTTACAATTAGCTGCATGTTTCCTGCATCAATACCCTTGTCAATTAACTCAGCCATAATAAGCGGAATTAAAATTTCAAGGACAACTTCACCCGCAACTAAAAGCGGAGTAAGAAGCGCAAATTTCTTGTATTCGCCTGCATAAGCAAACAACTTTTTAATCATTTACTAACCCCCTCGTTTAGTATATTTATTGAAAAATTATGTTTTAACGTATTTAGTACAACATTATATTATATAAAAAAATGACCTCTTTTATCAAGAGGCCTGAGGTGTTGTTTTGATGAAATTTCAAGTATTCAAGAGATTTTAACTTTAATTTGTCTTCAGCGCTCTAAGCGCATTGATGATGGCAAGCATTGATACGCCAACATCTGCAAATACTGCAGCCCAAAGTCCTACAATGCCAAGGGCACTTAGGATTAAAACAGCAATCTTAATGCCTAGCGCAAATATTATGTTTTGGTAGACGATAGACATCGTCTTTTTTGAGAGCTTGATAACATCGGCAATTTTTGAAGGCTGATCATTCATAATAACCATGTCAGCTGCTTCGATTGCCGCATCAGAGCCAAGGGCTCCCATTGCGATTCCTATATCTGCTCTAGCAAGTACTGGAGCGTCGTTGATTCCATCACCCACAAAGACAAGTTTTTCTTTTTCACCTTTGTTTTCTATCAGTGATTCTACAATCTCAACCTTATCAGTTGGAAGAAGCCCTGCATGTACTTCCTTGATTCCAAGTTCACTTGCTACTCTTTCTCCTGTTTCCTTGTTATCACCGGTAAGCATGATAGTCTTAATTCCCTGCCTATTCAGGGCTTCGATTGCCTGCTTTGCATCTTCTTTGATCTTATCTGCAAGTATGATATGTCCTGCGTATTCGTCATTAATGCTGATGTAAACAACCGTGCCATAAGCTTGCTCTATTCTCTCGCAATCAACAAGTTTATGGTTTCCAACTGCTACCTTTTGGTCATTAACCGTAGCAATGACGCCTTTTCCTGCGATTTCTTCAACATTGCTAATTTGCGATTCATCAATTTCCTTTCCATATTCTCTCACTAAGGACTGAGAAATAGGATGAGTTGAATAGCTTTCTGCCATAGCTGCAAGTTCTAAAATGTTATCTCTATCATAGCCTTCTGCCGGGGAAACTTTTTCAACGCTAAACTTGCCTTCTGTCAGAGTTCCAGTCTTGTCCATAACTACATATTTGACCCCTGACATGGCCTCTAAATAGTTACTTCCCTTCACTAGCACGCCTATTCTAGATGCCCCTCCTATGCCTCCAAAGAAACTTAACGGAACGGAAATTACTAGCGCACACGGGCAAGATACTACTAGGAAGTTAAGCGCTCTGTATATCCAGTCACTCCATGTAGCCCCATCGATAACAAGCGGTGGCACAATCGCCAGAACTAGAGCTGCAGCTACAACTATCGGCGTGTAAACTACTGCAAATCTAGTGATGAAGTTCTCCGTTTTAGCCTTTTTGATGATAGCGTTTTCTACCATATCCAGAATTTTGTTAACCGTAGACTCTCCAAAACGCTTGGTTACTTCTACAGCTAAAAGTCCATTAATGTTGACGCATCCGCTTAAGATTTCATCTCCTACTCCTACATCTCTAGGCATGGATTCGCCCGTAAGAGCCGCGGTGTCCAATGAAGAAGTCCCTTCAATTACGATACCGTCTAACGGTACCTTTTCACCAGGCTTGATTACTATAATATTGCCGGGTTTAACCTTTGATGGTCTTACCTGAACAATGCCCTCATCAGTCTTTAAGTTCGCACTGTCCGGTCTAATATTCATTAGCTGCGTAATTGACTTTCTTGACTTGCCAACGGCATAGTTTTCGAAAGCTTCCCCAATCTGGTAGAAAAGCATAACGGCTACAGCTTCATGATATTCACCCACAAAAAACGCTCCCATGGATGCAACTGCCATAAGGAAGTTTTCGTCTAACATTTGTCCATTGATGATGCCGCGAACAGCCTTCCAAAGCACTTTGTAGCCTACAACTAGATATGACACTGCAAATACTGCCAAGTTGAAGTATGGCATCAGCCCACCATCTTTTGGCATTAAAATACCAATAACAAACAGTATCGCCCCGAGTATTATTCTATTGTTACGTGTATTTAGTTTCTTTATCATCTATTTTAGTATTCTTCGATCTCTACATCTGGCTCAATCTTCTTAACAATCTTCATTGCTTCTTCGATGATTGCATCCATCTTATCGTCATCGCCTTCTACTACTAACTTTGTAGTAAGGAAACTTACAGAAGCATTAGTTACTCCATCGATTGTAGCGATTCCTCTTTCAATTTTAGCCGCACAGTTAGCACAGCAAAGTCCGTCTAAAAGATATGTTTTTTTCATAATAAAAGCTCCTTTTGGAATTTAATAACTAGGTTATGATATGATGCCTCAAAAACAAAATAATTGAGCGCACATTCAACTATTTTCATTATAGTTGAATGTGCGCTCAATTGTCAATGCATTTTAATATTTTCTTTTTATAATCGCATGTGATACCCAAAACAGCACAAGTACTAAACACACTGAAAAAGATGCATATAGTGAAAGCTGGTCTAGGTTCATTATCTTAAACACAATGCATGCTACAGCGGAAATAAGCACAAACAAATATCCGCTCCAGGCCCATGCCTTGTTACGAATAAATTGCAGTCTCTCGTCTGATATCTCAATTTCCATTTTTTCTCTGTACTCTTCGTTCTTACTCAGTCTATGGAATTTTAACAAATTGATTAGCCCTACGACCAGTAATGCAGACCCCATCCCAGACCAAAATGAATCTAATTTTTCTAATACTGAAAATCCTATCAAGATACAGCCAATTATCACATATACAATGTTAAAAGATAGCTTAATTTTCTGTCTCATCAATCTCTCCTCCTATTTCAAAACCTTACTTTAGATCATCTTCTTCAATCAAAAACACTTCTTCGATTGTCGTATCAAAGTATTTTGCAATTTTGAATGCTAGTATGATTGATGGATTGTATCGCCCATTTTCTAATGAACTTATTGTTTGTCTTGATACGCCCATGCTCTTTGCAAAATCCTCTTGCTTGATACCGCGTTCTTTTCTGATTTCTTCGATTCTATTCTTCACAATTATCTCCCATTTGATGATACTATTATCTAACTTTGCGTAAAGTTTACTTTACATTTGTAAGGATAATATATCACCATTAGGAGTCTATTTCAAGTTTTCTTTACATTCTATAAGTAAATCTTTTGAAATCTCAAGCAAGATTTTCTACATGAAATTATTGTTGTTGCTATATATACAAAAATTGCCCCCATTAAACTAATAACTTGCTTTTCTAGAAAGCTAAAATCTAGGGCATTTGTCCAGCCAAGTCCAGGCATATAGTGGAGTGCTTCTGCAACTGCTATTATTACAAAGTTCACTACAATAAAAAGGATAAATGGTTTTCC
>JAFYLX010000009.1 GCA_017556895.1 Bacillota bacterium
GAGAAGAGGGAATTGCTGCAGAAGCAGTTTGTATACTAAATAGAGGTTAGAGGAGAAGCAAAGAATGAAACTTTCAAAGATGCACATCAAAACACTTAGAGAAGTTCCGGCAGAGGCAGAAATCGCCAGCCATATTTTATTACTTCGTACTGGAATGATTAGAAAGCTAGCTTCCGGTATCTACGGATTCATGCCATTTGGCTGGAGATCCATCAGAAAAATCGAAGAAATCATCCGTCAGGAAATGGATGCTGCAGGTGGTCAGGAAATCCACATGTCCGCTATCCAGCCTTCCGAATTATGGGAAGAATCCGGCAGATGGTTCGCATACGGTCCAGAACTTTGGAGAGTTAAGGATAGAAACGGTAGAGACTTCTGTCTAGGACCAACACACGAAGAAATCTTCACTGATATCATCAGAAACGACGTTTCTTCACACAGACAGTTACCTATGAATCTTTACCAGATTCAGACTAAATACAGAGACGAAGCTAGACCTAGATTCGGTCTAATGAGAAGTAGAGAATTCATCATGAAGGACGCATACTCCTTCGACAGAGACCAGGAAGGACTAGACAAGAGCTATGACGATATGTACAAGGCTTACGAAAAGATCTTTACTCGTTGTGGACTTACTTTCAGACCGGTAGAAGCTGACACTGGTGCTATCGGCGGCAGCAACTCTCATGAGTTTACTGCACTTTCCGAAGTAGGCGAAAGTGAAATCGCATACTGCGAATCCTGCTCCATGGCTGCTACTACAGAAAAGGCTGAATGCGTGGACGCTCCTGCAGAAGACGCTGAAATGCTTGCTCTAGAAGAGGTACACACTCCTGGAACTAAGACAATCGAAGAAGTTGCAAACTTCCTTGGTATGGAACAGTCCAGAACAATTAAGGCATTATTATTCGTTACTTACGACGAAGAAATGAAGGAAAACGGCTATGTTGCTGCATTCATCCGTGGCGACAGAGAATTAAATATGATCAAGCTAGTTAACGCTTTAAACATCCCTGAACACTCCATTGAGTTCGCTGACGAAGCTAAGATCGGTGCTGCTACAGGTTGCGTTGGCGGTTTCACAGGTCCTATCGGTCTTCACGACTGCAAGATCGTTGTTGACAGCGAACTAGTAGGTCTTAAGAACCTTTGCGCTGGTGCAAACAAGGAAGACCACCACGTTAAGAACGTAAACTACGGCAGAGACTACGAAGGTGACATCGTAACAGATCTTAAGCTTCTTAAGGAAGGCGACGCTTGTCCGGTATGTGGAGCTCCAGTTAAGCATGCTCGTGGTATCGAAGTTGGACAGGTATTCAAGTTAGGTACTAAGTACTCCGAAGCTATGAAGGCTACTTACAAGGACGAAAACCAGAAAGACCAGCTTATCGTAATGGGATGCTACGGTATTGGTGTTACTAGAACACTTTCCGCTGTAGTTGAACAGCACCACGACGAAAACGGTATCATCTGGCCTATGTCCGTTGCACCATACCACGTAATCGTTACTCTAGTTAAGCCAGAAGACGAAGAACAGGCGGCTGCAGCAGAAAAGATCTACGAAGAATTACTAAAAGCTGGCGTTGAAGTACTTCTTGATGACAGAAAAGAAAGACCTGGCGTTAAGTTTAAGGATGCTGACCTTCTTGGTATTCCTGTAAGAATCACAGTAGGTAAGCGTGCTGGCGAAGGTATCGTAGAATACAAGCTAAGAAGAGAAGAAGAAAAGTCTGAAAAGACTATAGAAGATGCAATCAAGGATGCAGTAGCCCTTGTTTATGCAGAAAGATAATATTTAGGTAGAATGAACAGAATCAAAGAATTTTTCCGTAACAATATATATTGGAACATGTTTGAGTGCTTCTTTAAGCTGGGGCTATTCACCATAGGCGGAGGCATCGCAATGGTTCCTATAATGCAGGAAAAAGTCTGTGACGAAAGAAAGTGGATGACTGAGGAGGAAGTTCTGGACTGCATAGCAGTATGCCAGAGCCTTCCTGGGGTCATTGCTATAAATATGGCCACATATATTGGCTATTATAAAAAGGGTCTAAAGGGTGCGCTAGTGGCAACGCTTGGTGTATTGATTCCATCTTTTGTAATCATCATATTGGTGGTATCTGTACTAGGAAGCATCGGTGATAACCCTTATGTGCAGGGTGCGCTTACGGGGTTCAAGGCGGCAGCGACCGGCTTAATAGCATATGCAGGCGTTAACATGGCCAAGAAGACTATGACGAGTGCGTTTCAGTGGGCACTTGCGTTAGTTGCATTAGTGCTAATTGCCTTTTTAGGAATCGACGCGGTATGGGTTATCCTTGGAGGAATCCTGATTGGCGAAGTTAAACACACAATAGACCTTGCGAAAGGGAGGGAAAAGTAATGAATGTCCTTATTAGACTTTTTCTTACCTTTGCAAAGATTGGACTGATTGGTTTTGGGGGAGGACTTGCTATATTGCCCTTGATTTTGCAGGGCATGCAGGCTTTTGGAACTATTACCCCAGAAGAGTTTGCTGAACTCTTCGCTATCTCTCAGGCCACACCAGGACCAATAGCGGTAAACGCGGCGACTTTTGCCGGGTTTAAGACGGCAGGTATCCTAGGAGCGCTAGCTGCAACTATTGGCGTAGCCTTTCCGGCATTTATACTGGTGGGATTGAGTGTCAAGTTCCTTAATAAGTATGAGGAACATAGACTGATAAAGGGCGCTTTCGTAGGAATCAGACCTGTAGCAGTAGGCATGATTATGGCGGGATTTATTATGGTGGCCAGCACGACTTTGTTCGATGCTACTCACATAATGCCGATACCGGCGTGCCTAGCAATTTTGACATTTATACTAGCCTACAAATTTAAGGTTAGTGCAATAAAATTAATAATAATAATGGGCGTGCTAGGGGCCTTCCTAGCGAGCTGATACTATAGGAGGAAGAAATGAAAAAAGTAATTATTGAAATGATGAATGGCGACGTAATGACTGGCGAATTATACCCAGAAATCGCTCCAATTACAGTAGAAAATTTTGAAAAGTTAGCTAACGGTGGATTCTATGATGGACTAATCTTCCACAGAGTAATCCCTGGTTTCATGATTCAGGGTGGTTGCCCTTACGGTAACGGTACAGGTGGTCCTGGACACAACATTAAGGGTGAATTCGATGCTAACGGCGTTAGAAACGATTTAGACCACACAAGAGGCGTATTATCCATGGCTAGAGCAATGCATCCAGATTCAGCTGGTTCCCAGTTCTTCATCATGGTAGAAGATGCACCGCACTTAGACGGACAGTATGCTGCATTCGGTAAGATCACTGAAGGTATGGAAGCTGCAGACAAGATCGTAAGCGTTAAGAGAGACAGATACGACTGCCCATACGAAAGACAGGAAATTAAGACTATTAAAGTAGTTGAAGAATAATATTTTTTAAAATAAGGAGCTTAGCAAAATCATGGCATTTTTCAGAGAAGTTGGAGAGGACATAAGGAATATAGTAGAAAAAGACCCGGCCGCACGTAATGGCCTTGAGGTCCTTATTTGCTATCCGGGAATCTGGGCTTTGATTCTGCATAGACCGGCACACTGGCTGTACAAGCATAATATTAAGCTTTTGGCTAGAATTATTTCACAGCTAGCAAGATGGTTCACAGGTATCGAAATCCACCCGGGTGCTACAATTGGAAGACGATGTTTCATCGACCACGGGATGGGTATAATTATCGGTGAGACTACAGTAATTGGAGACGACGTAACTATTTACCAGGGTGTAACTCTTGGTGGTACTGGTAAGGACACAGGTAAGCGTCATCCTACTATCGGTAACAGAGTAATGATCAGCTCTGGAGCAAAGGTTTTAGGTCCATTTAAAGTAGGAGATGATTCAAAAATCGGCTCCGGATCAGTCGTTTTAAAGGAAGTACCTCCGCACTGTACGGTTGTCGGAATCCCGGGTACGATTGTGAAGAGAAATGGACTTACACCTACGGATTTAAACCAGGTAGACCTACCGGATCCAGTAGCTGTGGAATTAGAATGCTTAAGAAGACGTATTGTTACTTTGGAAAACAGACTTCGTGAAGCAGAAGGACATAATAACAAAGTACAATTAGGAGAGGAATGTAACCATGAAAATTTATAATACTTTAACTAGAAGAAAAGAAGAATTTGTGCCTATCGAAGAAGGAAAGGTTAAGATGTATGTCTGCGGACCTACAGTTTATAACTTTTTCCACATCGGTAACGCAAGACCTTTCGTAGTATTCGATACTATGCGTAAGTACCTAGAGTACAGAGGCTACAAGGTTAAGTTCGTTCAGAACTTTACTGACGTTGACGACAAGATCATCAACAGAGCTAAGGAAGAAGGCATTTCCGCAGGCGAAGTAAGCGAAAAGTACATCGAAGAGTACTACAAGGATGCGGCTGCTCTAAATGTTAAGAAGGCAAACGTACATCCTAAGGTAACTGAAACTATGGCCGACATCATCAAGTTCGTAGAAGAACTTATCGAAAAGGGCTATGCTTACGAATCTGAAGGAGACGTATATTACAGAGCTAGAAAGTTCGAAGGATACGGAAAGCTTTCCGGCAAGAACATCGACGATCTAATCTCCGGTGCTAGAATTGCAGTAGGCGAAAAGAAGGAAGATCCGCTTGATTTCGCACTTTGGAAGGCGAGAAAAGAAGATAGCGAAATTGCTTGGGAATCCCCATGGGGTATGGGTAGACCGGGCTGGCATATCGAATGTTCTGCTATGTCCAAGAAGTATCTTGGCAAGACAATCGACATCCATGCCGGCGGTGAAGACTTACAGTTCCCACACCACGAAAATGAAATCGCTCAGTCCGAAGCTTGCAACGGACAGTGCTTCGCTAACTACTGGATGCATAACGGATACATTAACATCGATGGTGTTAAGATGTCCAAGTCCCTTGGTAACTTCAAGACAGTAAGAGACCTACTTCAGCATTATGACGGTGAAGTTTTAAGATTCTTAATCTTAAGCGGTCACTACAGAGGACCTATTGACTTCGGTCCAGAAATCTTAACTCAGTCTCAGAACGGTCTTGCTAGAATGAGAAACGCAAAGAGCAACCTAAAGCACTTAATCGCGACTGGCGAAGGCGTTATGACTGATGCTGAAAAGGAAGCTTTAGCTGGATTCGACAAGTATAAGGAAAGATTCGTTGAAGTAATGGACGATGACTTAAATACAGCTGACGCAATTTCTGCAGTATTCGAACTAGTAACTGCAATCAACACTGCGGTTAAGGATGGAGCTACTAAGGAATTTGCACAGAAGGCTCTTGACGTATTAATGGAACTTACAACAGTTCTAGGTCTATTACAGCAGGATCCAGAAGAAGCTGCAGAAGAAATCGAACCTGAAGTTCAGGCTCTAATCGACGAACGTCAGGCTGCTAGAAAGGCTAAGGACTTCGCTAGAGCTGACGAAATCAGAGACCAGCTTAAGGCTATGGGTATTACTCTAAAGGACACACCTCAGGGAGTACAGGTTATTAGATAAGATGATTAATCCTGATGTAAAACAAATAAACACTACTGCTCTAGCATATATGGGCGATGCTGTTTATGAGGTATATATAAGAAAACACGTAATGGAAACAGGCCATGTCCATGTAGATAGACTCCATGCCATGGCTGTTCCTTTTGTGAAAGCCGAGGGTCAGGCTAAGGCTATCAAGTATTTGATGGACAACCTACTTACGGAGGAGGAGCAGGCGCTGACTAAAAGAGCTAGAAATCATAAGATTGCTACTAAGGCTAAGAATGCAACGCCTATGGACTATAAATGGGCGACGGCCTTTGAGGCGCTACTGGGATACCTTCATCTAAAGGGCGACGCAGAGCGCCTTGATGAGGTTGTGGCTGTGGCAATCAAACACATAGAGGAGAACACACCTGTAAGAGCCAGGGGTTCTAAGACGACAGAGTATAAAAGGAGTTTAAATAATGAGTAAGGCAGATGTTTTATTCGTGAATATGTGCAAAGACATCTTAGAAAACGGTTTTTCCTCAGAAGGACAGCAGGTTAGACCGAGATGGGAAGATGGAACTCCTGCACATACAATCAAGAGTTTCGGCGTAGTAAATAGATATAATTTACAGGAAGAATTTCCGGCCCTTACTCTTAGACCTACTGCTATTAAGACAGCTGTAGACGAAATGCTATGGATTTGGCAGAGAAAATCCAACAATATCAAAGATTTGAAGGGTCATATATGGGACGAATGGGCTGATGAAAACGGTTCCATCGGTAAAGCGTATGGCTATCAGATGGGCGTTAAGTATAAGTTTGCTCAGGGTGAGATGGACCAGGTGGACAACGTGCTATGGCAGCTTAAGAATACACCTTATTCCAGAAGAATTCTTACTAATATATATAAGTTTGATGACCTTATGGAAATGGGTCTTGAACCGTGTGCATACAGCGTGACTTTCAACGTTACTGGCGATAAGCTAAACGCGATTTTACATCAGCGTTCACAGGACATTCTTGCGGCAAACAACTGGAACGTAGTTCAGTATGCGGTTTTAGTTCACATGTTTGCTCAGGTTAGCGGCCTAAAGGCCGGGGAGCTGGTTCACGTTATAGCTGATGCGCACATCTACGATAGACACGTTCCTGTAATTGAAGAACTAATTAAGAGACCTCAGTATCCGGCTCCAAAGTTTAGATTGAATCCTGATGTAAAGGATTTCTATGACTTTACGCCTGATGATGTAATCATCGAAGATTACCAGAAGAACCCTCAGATTTTAAATATTCCTGTAGCTATTTAGGAGGAGACATAGGTGAAACTAATCGTAGCAGCAGACAAAAACTGGGCAATCGGCAAGGACAACGACCTGTTATGTCATCTGCCCGGTGATTTAAAATATTTCAAAGAGAGAACGACAGGTAAAACTGTTGTTATGGGCAGAAAGACTCTAGAGAGTCTTCCGGGCGGCAAGCCGCTGCCAAAGAGAACCAATATCGTGTTAACTAGGGATGAAAACTTCGAAAAAGAAGGCTGCATCATCCTTCATAGCATCGAAGAACTTCTTGAAAAGTATGGTCAGGAAGACCTGATGGTGATGGGTGGAGCAGAAATCTATACAAAACTTCTTCCTTATTGCGATACTTGTTATATCACAGAAATTGATAAAGAGTTTGAAGCAGATAAGCATATTCCTAACGTGTCAATTGACCCTGCTTTTGAGAAGGTTTGGGAAAGCGAAGAACAGGTTGAAAATGGAATATCTTATCGTTTTGTAGAATATAAGAGAGTGTAAAATGGCAAAGAGAGACAACCCTCGTTTACGTAACGAAAACAACAAGAGATCAGGCAAGAACACAAGAGCCCAGAAGCAGCAGGCGGCGGCTAGAAAAGAAGCTCCAAAGAGAGAAAGACGTCCAAGACCTGCCGAAGATCGTGGCTATGGTAGAGGCTTCGATGATCGTACATTTGAAGAAAGAAACAGCAATATCATCATTGGTAGAAATCCTGTAATGGAAGCTCTAAAGAGCGGTAGAGAAATCGACAAGATTTTAGTTTCTGCTGGCGACGGCTCCATTGTTAAGATTGTAGGAATGGCTAAAGACAAGGGCCTTCCTATTATTAAGGCGGAAAAGGCTAGCCTTGATAGAATCGCGCAGGGCGGAGCTCACCAGGGCATTATCGCATACGCATCAGCGTATGAATACAAGGAAATCGAAGATATTTTAGCTAAGGCTGAAAAGCAGGGAGAAGAACCTTTTGTTATCATTCTTGATAACCTAGAAGATCCACATAACCTTGGAGCAATCATGAGAACTGCTGAGTGTGCGGGTGCTCATGGCGTAATTATTCCTAAGAGAAACGCGTGCGGCCTTACTGAAACGGTAGCGAAGACTTCTGCGGGTGCCATCGAATACGTTCCTTGCGTTAGAGTTACAAATATCGTAACTACTATTGAAGAACTAAAGGAAAAGGGATTTTGGGTTGCTGCATGTGATATGGGCGGACAGGACTACTACAGAGCTGACCTAAGCGGCAAGCTTGCTGTAGTAATCGGTAGCGAAGGCGCTGGCATTTCCAGATTAGTAAAGGAAAACTGTGACTTCACAGTGTCTATGCCTATGGTAGGAAGAATCACATCCTTAAACGCATCAAATGCGGCAGCGGTACTTATGTACGAAGTAAGAAGACAGAGAGATGCAAAAAAATAACTATAACATTCTTACAGATGAAGAAATGGTAAAGATGGCTCAAGAAGGCAGCGTGACTGCCGAGGAGTACCTGATAAAGAAATACAAAGATTTGGTTAAAAAGAAGTCAAGTACCTACTTTATTATAGGTGGAGACAGAGAAGATGTTGTTCAGGAAGGCATGATAGGCATTTTCAAGGCTATTCGTGGCTTCGATGAGAACAAAGAGGCATCCTTTAAGACTTTTGCCGAGGTTTGTATCAATAGACAGATTATCGATGCCATTAGAAATGCCAATCTTCAGAAGCATCAAATCTTAAACGAGTCATTATCTCTAAGTAGCGATAACGACCCGGAAGGAGAACAGAAGACTCTCGAAGAAAGATTACCTTCCAACAATGGTGATGATCCGGAGACTCTAATGCTAATGAAGGAAATTGGACAATATCTGAAGGAAGAGAGCCATGAGATATTCAGCGCCCTCGAACAGAAGGTATGGGATAAAATGCTTCAGGGTAAGCAGTACCAAGAGATTGCCTTGGAACTAGAAAAGAGTCCTAAATCCATCGATAACGCGATGCAGCGTATCAAGAAAAAGATATATTCCTATTTGGGATATTAGATGAAACATAAAAATTTATAACTATAATATAAAATAGCAGGACGGAGTGGATTGCCTTACAATACCATTGAAGTTCTGCTATTTTTTTATTTAATAACCTCGAGATGTGGGTATATTAAATGCGATTACATAAAATTACATATCTAAGGTCACAGGAGGTTAATTATGAACATTAGTGATAATGTTAAATATATAGGCGTAAACGATTATAAATTAGACTTATTCGAAGGACAGTATGCTGTGCCAAATGGGATGGCGTACAACTCCTATGCAATTATAGATGAGAAACTTGTAGTTATGGACTCTGTAGATGCTCATTTTACATATGAATGGTTTGGGAAAATTGATGAAGCTTTAGGCGGAAAGGTTCCTGACTACTTGGTGGTTCAGCACATGGAACCTGATCACTCCGGAAGTCTATTCAAATTTGCAACTAAATATCCGAAGACAAAGATAGTTGGATCGGCTATGGCGTTTAATATGATGAAGAATTTCTTCGGAGACGATTTTGAAGAACGAGCAATAGTCGTAGGGGATGGAGACGTTTTGGAACTAGGCGAGAGACAGCTTAAATTTGTTACAGCGCCAATGGTTCACTGGCCGGAAGTAATTATGACATATGACGACAAGGATAAGATTTTGTTTACAGCTGATGCCTTCGGAAAGTTTGGGACACTGGATGTTGAGGAGGACTGGACTAAAGAAGCTAGACGCTACTACATAGGTATTGTAGGAAAGTATGGTCAGCAGGTGCAGGCTGTGTTAGACAAGGTTAAAAACTATGAAATTGAAAGGATTTGTCCTCTGCATGGGCCGGTATTGACTGGAAATGTTGGGTATTACATGGGGCTATATGATACTTGGTCAAGATATGAAGCAGAAGAAGATGGCGTCCTTATTGCCTATACATCAGTTTATGGCAACACGAAAAATGCGGTATATAAACTAGCAGAACTTCTTGAAAAGAAGGGACAAAAGGTGGCTGTATACGACCTTGCAAGATGTGATTGGTCAGAAGCTGTAAGCGAAGCTTTCCGCTACAGCAAGCTAGTTTTGGCGACAACTACTTACAGTGGAGAAATATTTCCGTTTATGAAACAATATATAGATCACCTAGTTGAGAGAAACTATAGCAATAGGTTCGTAGGAATGATAGAAAACGGTAGCTGGGCGCCTACGGCGGTTAAGATTATGAGAGAAATGTTAAAAGACAGCAAGAATTTAACTTATGCAAAGACTCCGGTTAAGATTTTATCTGCGCTAAATGAAGGAAATCAAAAGGAGCTTGAAGCTCTAGCAGAAGAATTGTGTACAGAGCCTGTTGCGAGGGAAGAAAAGCAGGAAGATGTTACAAATAAAAAGAAATATGTATGCAAATTGTGTGGATATGTTCATGAAGCAGATGAGCTGGATCTAGACTTTACATGTCCTCTATGCAAGAGACCGGCTAGTGATTTTGAAGAAATGAAATAGGCGAAACCTTTGCAAATTCTACTTGCAAAGTATTTCAAATATGGTAAAATTATATAGATAGGTTTGAGCTAAACCAAAGTGATTTTGGGGACGCCCAACTTCACGCTTCTAAAAAATAACGTTATACAATTAGGAGGATTGATAAAAATGGCAAAAGCTAAATTTGAAAGAACTAAACCGCATATTAACATTGGTACAATCGGTCACGTAGACCACGGTAAGACAACTCTTACTGCAGCTATCACAAAGACTTTATTCGAAAGATACGGCCTAGGTCAGAAGGTTGACTTCGAAAACATCGACAAGGCTCC
>JAFYLX010000073.1 GCA_017556895.1 Bacillota bacterium
AAGAAGCTCTGATGCATCTTAATCGTATTAGATGCCAAATCTGAAGGGAATACATAGGATGCCCCTCCAACGTAACCAGTCGTCACGTAATATGGCCAGCCTTCTGTTCCGATTATATTGTACTGAGGAAGTCTGAATGCAAGTCCAAGTACATTTCTCATATTAATATTAGTCTGTACCTGAGGAGTAAGCATTCTAATTAAGCCCTTGATGTCTTTGAAAGACATAGTCTTCATCTTGTCCATAGTTAAAGAAACTACAGTACGCATTCTTTCTGTACGCTTAAAGTCATCGCCAACGCCTTTTCTAATTCTAGAATAAGATACAGCCTGACAACCATCTAACGTCTGAAGTCCTGATTCCTCAACAAGATTGTAGCTTTCGCGGCCGATATTTTCTGCAGTTTCGATAGTATATTTATTTAACTGCTGAATTTCATAATCTTCAACGTTTACTTCGATACCACCAACTGCATCCACTAGGTCCGCAACCGCCTTAAAGTTAACAACAACATAGTTGCTAATATCTATGTCAAGCGCTTGATTTAATGACTTCATCGTCATTTCAGGTCCACCGTATACGCAAGAGTGTGTAATCTTATCATAAGTATAAGTATCACCCATCTTTAGATATGTATCTCTATATACGGAAAGAATCTTAACATCACTAGTCTCCTCGTTGATACTTACTACCATGATAGCATCACTTCGAGTTCCTTCAAGATTTTCCATATCTCTGCTGTCAACGCCTAAAAGCAAGATATTGTAATATCCATCTACAGATTTTAAAGATAAGTCATAGACTTCTGTCGTTTCCTTATATACATCACCATAGATGCTGTTAAATAACGCAAAAACTACAACAGATGCAATTATTGCAAGCGTAACTATTGTTGTCCCTACGACAAGTGCAATCTTCTTCCATCTTGGCAGTCCTTTAAACCATTCTTTGAATTTATTTATCTTTGCTTTAAACTTTGCTCCGATTCCATTCTTCTTAGCCTCCGCTTTTTTTGCTTCGCGTCTAGCCTTAATCGCTGCCTTTTGTTCTACTGCAGCTCTATTTTCAGAATCTATAGCTTGTTTTTTTCTTTCAACTCTGCTCATTGCAGCCTCCTAATCAAATTTCTACGACTGTCTATTGTATCACAATCGCATTTCTTTGTAAACTTTTTGGTAAAAAAAGGACCGCTAAAAAAAGCAGTCCATATATATATGAAATAACGCTAACAGGCCATGGCCTCTTGGCCTTTTGCGCTATTATCACCTAATTATCTTTTAGGAGACTTAGGGGTAAATACAAGGGATATAATGTATCCAAGTGTCAATGCAATTCCAATCCCCGCCGCGCTATTCTTTAAAGGTCCGGTTATTGCACCTATAAACCCGTCCGACGCGCCCTCGATTGCACCTTTTGCCAAATTATATCCGAATCCAGTCAATGGCACCGTGGCACCGTTACCTGCCAGTTCAACCAAGGGTTCATATAGCCCCAGGGCCTCTAGGATTACTCCTGCCACAACAAAGATTACTAACACTCTAGGCGTTGTCAGGGTCGTGCCATCCATCAAAACTTGTCCTATAAGACACAATCCGCCTCCAATTATGAAAGCCCACAAATACTCCATTACTCCACCTCCAAGCTAACAGCATGGGTAATTCCAGGTATACTTTCGCCTTGAAACGGTGAAATAGTTGATATAAGGGCACCGGTAGACATCAAAAGCAGTCTTTTGAGTTTTCCCGCTTCCATCAGCCTCAATAAGTGACCACAGAATACAGAAGCTGAGCATCCGCAGCCACTACCACCGCTGTGTACGTCTTGGTTATTCCCAAATAACATCGTTCCACAGTCATCATAATGCGCTATGATTTCCTTCTTATTTATACCTGCCCCCGCAAGAAGATCAATCATAATGTTCTTTCCAATAAAACCAAGGTCGCCCGTAGCAATCAAGTCGTAAAACTCTAACGGCCTGCCAAGATCTTCTAAATGATTAAGCAATGTATCAACAGCAGATGGTGTCATCGCTGCCCCCATTTGATTAGCGTCTTTAATACCAGCATCTAACACCTTTCCTATTGTAGCTGCTTCAACCCTAACCATCTTAGGTTTGCCAGTCATTCCTTTTGGGAGAGCTACCGGAGATGCAATTAGTGCCGCCCCCGCCGCCGTCGCCGTCCACTGGGCAGAAGGAGGACGTTGATTTCCGTGCTCAACAGGCGTCCTAAACTGCCTTTCCGCAGTACAAAAATGGCTAGAAGCCCCCGCCAAAACATGATTTGCAAAGCCGCCATCAACCAGCATAGAACCCACTAGTAGCGACTCTGTCATAGTTGAACAAGCACCGTACACCCCTAAAAAAGGAATATGCATATCCCTAGCCGCAAAAGACGATGACATCAGTTGGTTAATTAAATCGCCACACAGCATCACATCTATGTCCTTTTCGTTTATTCCTCCCCTGGAAATAGCTTTATACATTGCTTCCTTAAGCATCTTGCTTTCTGCTTTTTCCCATGACTTCTGTCCATACATGTCATCTTCTAAAACAATGTCAAACTCCTTGCCTAACGGCCCCTGCCCTTCTTTTTGGCCAACGACGGTTCCCCTTCCTATAATGTATGGTTTACTCTCGAAAACAATTGATTGTTTTCCAACTTTCTTATTTGCCATTAGTATCACTTCACTTTCCGCTATCCCAAAATCCAATATATTATGCCGATAATTGTCGCTGCCGAAATACCGCACACTAACACTGGTCCTGCCACACTAAACATCTTTGATCCTACACCAAGCACAGGCCCCTCCTTTTTGTATTCAATAGCAGATGCCACCATCGAATTTGCAAAACCCGTTATGGGCACAATGACACCTGCACCGGCAAATTTTGCTACTACATCGAAAACCCCAATGCCAGTCAACAATTGCGATATAGCAATCAGTGTAATAGTAGCAAAGATGCCTGCATCCTCTTTAGATAGTCCCATGTCCATCAGATTATTCTGGTACCATAGAGCCGCTACACATATTAAGCCACCTATCAAGAAAGCCCTAAGTCCGTTTGAGATATAATTAGGTCTAGGCGTAAATCCTTTAGCATATTTTCTATAAGCTTTTGCTATATCTTTTTTAGTCGGTTTAGAAAACATTTTTTTCTCCTTAATATAAATCTATCTTTAGTATTTCCATTTTTATTAAAATATGCAATAATATATTGGTTACTTTTAAACTCAGGAGTATATTAATGAAAGAAAAAAAGTTTGTGTTAGCTTCAGCTTCACCAAGACGTATTGAAATAATGCGTTCTAACGGCTACGAACCCATAGTTTGTCCCGCCGATATAGAAGAGAACTTACCTCTTGTAGATGGGATGAAAGAAACTGTAATGTTTTTAGCCTTAAAAAAGGCTAAAGCTGTAGAATCTCAGCTTCTAAATGAAGAATCCAATCAATCCATCAAAGGTTCCATAATCATCGCGGCAGACACAGTAGTGTATAAGGATGAAATAATGGGAAAACCAATAGATCTAGAAGACGGTTTCAATATGCTTTCAAAACTCAGAAACACTTGGCATTATGTCACAACAGGAGTTGCACTTGTAGAGGCAGGTTGTCAAAATGCAAGAGTTTTTGCCGAAGTCACAAAAGTGTACTTTAAAGATTACTCGGATGAAGAGTTGAGGGCTTATCTTGAAACAGATGAGGCATATGACAAGGCCGGAGCCTATGCTATTCAAGGCTATTTTTCAAAACATGTCGACAAATTCGAGGGTGACTACGACAATGTCGTTGGCTTCCCTTGGATCAGAATAGAAGAGGAAATCAAAAAGTTATAAAAAAACATAAAAAGGAGAGCAAACATGAAAAAATTTATGACAGAATTCAAAGAATTCATTGCTAAAGGCGATGTAATGAGCATGGCTGTTGGTATCATCATCGGTGGTGCTTTCACAGCAATCGTTAATTCCTTAGTTGGAGATGTGATTACTCCATTCCTTGGAATCATTACTGGCGGTATCGACTTTACTGGAATTAGCATCACTGTCGGAGAAGCTAACATTATGATCGGTAACTTCATTCAGGCAATCATCACATTCTTATTAACTGCATTTGTTATCTTTGTAATTATGAAGTTCATTAACTCATTAGCAAAGAAAGAAGAACCAAAGGTTGAAGAACCAGCACCAGAAGTTCCTGCAGAGCCATCCGAAGATATCAAGCTCCTAATGGAAATCAGAGATTTATTAAAAGAAAAATAAAAAATAGAGGCCATCTCATATGAGGTGACCTCTTTTAAATTTTTATGTAATATTTTATTTTTCTATCTTGCCTTAGGTACTAGAACATTTACCGCTAGTGGCATCATTTCCATAGTGACTTCGCCAGCATCTACGATCTCACCATCTACACATAGTCTCATCGTATTATCAAGAGGCGTGATTACCGCTTTTTTACACGTTTTAAATAACAAGAACTCGTCTAAATCCGGTAATTCCATATGAGTACCCTTGGAATAATACGGGAATTTCTTTATAAAGTTAACTCTAGAAATGTTGTAAACAACGTTTACATCCATAACACCATCATTGATAGAAGCTGTAGGTGCACTATTAACTCCACCACCACAGAAACCTCCGTTAGCAATAGCAGTCAAAAGCAAAGGCCCGTTTTCAACCACTTCTCCATCTAATTCCACCTTAAGGTTTGCCCCCTTTTTCTTAACCAACATACCTATAACAGCTGCAAGATACGCCATAGAGCCATTTAATAGTGGATAATTTTTCAACGTTTGAGTAAGATCTGCCACATTACAGTCGAAGCCGATATTAAACATATTTATGCAATATCTAGTCTGTTCTTTGCCCTCTATTATCCCAGAATACTTGATAACATCGCTCTTCATGACATAACCTTGGAGCTGTGATTCCACATCTAGGAAATCTGCATCATCAGGAAAGTTTCGAACAAAATCATTCCCTGTTCCAATAGGGACTACACCTAAGACGGCATTTTCATATCCCATTATTCCATTTAATACTTCATTTACAGTTCCGTCTCCACCACAAGCGACAATTCTAATTTCTTCATCAGGATTATTCGCCTGTGTTTCTTCGCAGACAAGTCTAGCAAATATTTCTGCGTCCCCTACTGCCTTAGTAATATAAAAACCAACTTCGACGCCAAGACGTTCTGCAATTTTAATTATTTCTTCCCTACGCTTGTCCAGGTTCTTGCCTGTTCCCGCTTTTGGATTGATTACAAATATTGTTTTCATTTTATCACCATGCATAATGTAGTTTTTTTAATTTTACATTCATTTAATTTCAATATCAACCTTCTTTTGCCTTTTATTTTCATATCTTGTGGGGTATAATATTCTTTATATTGAAAAAAGGAGGCAAAATATGGATCCAAGAGTTAAAGAGTTATCAAAGTTATTAACATCATACTCCTGCAATCTGCAGAAAGGTGAAAAAGTATTAATAGATTATGAAGGTGAGTGCTGTCGTCCCCTAGTTAGACAGCTTATCAAAGATGCTTATGCATTAGGCGCTAAACCATATGTTAACCACAGAGATGGTACTATTTTAAGAGAAATCTTATTAGGTGCTGATGAAGAGCAGATCGAATTCCAGAACGACTATCAGTTATACCAGATGCAGGGCATGGACGCTTATATCGCTGTAAGAGCAGGAGAAAACACATCCGAACTTGCAGATGTCCCATCAGAAAAGCTTAACATGTATTACAAGCTTACTAGCCCTACTTTAGACTATCGTGTTAACAAGACTAAGTGGGTAGTTTTAAGATATCCTAATCCTTCTATGGCTCAGCTTGCAAATAAGAGTCAGGAAGCCTTCGAAGACTTCTATTTCGATGTTTGTACACTAGACTATAAGAAGATGAGCGACGCTATGACTCCGCTTGTTGAGTTAATGAACAAAACTGATAAAGTTCGTATCGTAGGCCCAGGCACTGACTTAACATTCTCCATTAAGGATATTCCTGCAGTTAAATGCGACGGAGAACGCAACATTCCTGACGGTGAAGTTTATACTGCACCTGTTAAAGATTCTATGAATGGCGTTATTACTTATAATACATTCTCTGAAGAGCAGGGCTTTACTTTCGAAAACATTAAATTCGAAATCGAAAATGGTAAAATTGTAAAGGCAACTGCAAACGATACCGAAAGAATCAATGCATTACTTGATACAGATGAAGGCGCTCGTTACTTCGGTGAATTCGCAATCGGTGTTAACCCATACATTCTTCATCCAATGAAAGACACATTATTCGATGAAAAGATTTGCGGAAGCTTCCACCTAACTCCTGGTAAGTGTTATGAAGACGCTGATAACGGCAATCACTCTTCTGTTCACTGGGATTTAGTAATGATTCAGCGTCCTGAATACGGCGGTGGCGAAATCTACTTCGACGACGTACTAGTTAGAAAAGACGGCGTGTTCGTAATAGACGAACTAAAGGGCTTAAATCCTGAAAATTTAAAATAACTATACAAATGGCGCCATATATGGTGCCATTTTTCACATCAAAATCGTGAACATTTGTTTACTTTTTGTTCGCATTATGCTATACTATATTTGAAATTTAAGGAAGGTGACAATTATGGCTGCATTAAAAGAACGCGAACAAAGAATTCTTAACTATATGAAAGAAGAGATTAAGACTAAAGGATATCCTCCAACAGTTAGAGAGATTTGCTTTGCACTTAATATCAAATCTACTTCTACTGCTCACAAGGACATCGAAAATCTTGTTAAGCAGGGCTATTTAGTTAAAGACCCTTCCAAGCCTCGTGCGTTGATGGTTGTTGATCCTGAAGGCAAAGATGATAAGACTTCTTCAAGCACAAACATCAATATAAAGGAACGCGAAGATATAATCGATATCCCTGTAATAGGCAGAGTTGCCGCTGGTACTCCAATTCTTGCAGAACAGAACATTGAAGATACATTCCCTATCCCTGCTCGTTACGCCGGTTCCGGCACAAACTATATGCTACGTGTACGTGGCGAAAGTATGATTGAAGCAGGCATTATGGATGGAGACTTAATTCTTGTTCAGCAGGCAGACAATGCACATAACGGAGAGATCGTAGTAGCAATGATCGACGGTTTTGAAAGCGAAGCAACAGTTAAGACGTTCTATAGAGAAGACGAATATATTAGACTTCAGCCTGAGAATTCTTCAATGAGTCCTATCATCGTTAAAGATGTTAAGATTCTGGGCAAAGTTAAAGGAGTATTTAGATATTTCAGCTAGTTTTTACCCGCTTTTTTAAGCGGGTTTTTTGTTGTCTTTTTTGCAGGGCTATGATATTATATTCAGCGGTCAGCAGTCGGCTGACTACTCTCAAGGAAGGCCGGAGTCCCGGCTAGCAAATTTACTAAGGAGAATTATAGATGAGTTTATTAATAGTAGAAAAAGTAACCCACGGTTTTGGCGCAAGACAGATTCTAGAAGATGCATCCTTTAGATTATTAAAGGGCGAGCACATCGGTCTAGTTGGTGCCAACGGTGAAGGTAAATCTACATTCTTAAATATTATTACAGGTAAAATCATGCCAGATGCCGG
>JAFYLX010000074.1 GCA_017556895.1 Bacillota bacterium
AGGCTGAGCAGGAAGGTCCAAGATGATACAGACTAAATTGCCAAAGAAGCTGAAGAACTTCTAGGCATCAAGATAGATATTGAATAAAAAAGAATGAATATTTCTAGGAGGATGAAGATATGGGAAGAGGAATGAGAGCAGGTAAAAAGCCATCTATGGGTGGCGGCGGCATGCAGAAGCAGATGCAGCAGATGCAGGCTATGCAGAGAAAGATGGAAGCTATGCAGGCTGAAATCGATCAGAAGGAAGTTGAAACTACTGCAGGCGGTGGTGCTGTTACAGTAAAGATCAACGGCAAGAAGGAAATCGTTTCCTTAAACTTAAAGCCAGAAGTAGTAGATCCAGATGATATCGAAATGCTTCAGGATTTAATCATCGTTGCAGTAAACGAAGGTTTAAGACAGATTGACGAAATCCAGAACTCTGAAATGAGCAAGCTAACAAGTGGCCTTGGACTAGGTTTCCCTGGCCTATAATATAGAGGAAGATATGAAACAATATCCGAAACCTCTTGCGAAGTTAATAGGCGAACTTTCTAAATTGCCGGGAATTGGTTATAAGACAGCCCAGAGACTTGCATTTCACATCCTAGCACAGGATGAAGAACAGGCACGAGCTTTGGCTGATGCAATCACTACAGCAAAGGAAGAAATGAAGTACTGCAGTGTTTGTGGCAATCTGACTGACCAGGATCCGTGCATCATTTGTCAGGATATGTCAAGACAGAGAGATTTAATCTGTGTTGTTGAGAGTCCTAAAGACGTAATGGCAATGGAAAGAATCAGAGACTTTGATGGACTTTACCACGTGCTTCACGGTGTTATTTCACCGATGGAAGGTGTGGGTCCTGAGGATATCAATTTGAAGTCTCTAATCACAAGACTTCAGCAAGAAGATGTAAAAGAATTAATTGTTGCCACAAACCCTAACATCGAGGGTGAAGCCACAGCTATGTATATAGCTAGACTTATTAAACCGGCAGGAATTAAAGTTTCTAGAATCGCTCATGGTTTACCAGTTGGTGGCGATCTAGAATATGCTGACGAAGTCACTCTGCTAAAAGCAATGGAAGGCAGAAGGGAACTATAACATGCTACAAAAAATTATCTCTCTGAGTAGTCTCAGAGAGATAATTTTTTTTCTTTCGCTAGCTGAATCAGATAAGAGTATTTTGCTCTGGCCGCAAGAAGGCTATAGGAGGCGTAGTCTATAGCTCTGTCATCGCTAATCTCGTTGAACTTCTTTGTGGCCAAATCTAATTCGTGGCGAGCTGTATTGATATATTCATATAGCTTATCATCTTCCGAGTGGGTTTGCTTTAGGGCACTTGTGCCTTTAATGATCAAGAACATCACACCTTTCATTGCTTGTTTATTCTATTTTATTCCAAGCCAGCATATTTTATACAAGATATGGAGGGAAAGATATGGAAATGGATTTGGGAATATTCGCGACCTATGTGGGCGTTATCGTTATGTTCTTCGTTATAGGAAAGGTGTTTTACTGGCCTATTAAGGTTGCAATAAAACTTGCTATTAACAGTTTGGCCGGAGGGCTTTTCTTGATAATAATCAATGTAATAGGAGAAAACTTTGGAGTCTTTATACCGATAAATGTTTTAAATGCATGTATAGCAGGTATATTAGGCTTACCGGGAGTCATAATGTTATTGATTTTGACTAACTAAATCTGTTATGATATAATCATCAAAAATTATGGTATATGCGACAAGACTATTGTAAAGGAGTAACTAAACATGAAAAGAGTAGACTTAATCGGCGTTCAGATGGATCTTGGTGCAGGTACACGTGGTGTAAACATGGGTCCTGCTGCAATTAGATATGCAGGTGTTAAGAAGGATATTGAAGACTTAGGTTATGAAGTAGTGGATAAGGGCGACTTAATCCCTAAGTTAGAAGGTGCAACATCCGAAAAGTTAAGATTCTATGAACAGGTAAACGATGTAAACAAGAAGTTATATGAAGCTACATTAAAGTCTCACGAAGAAGGTGCATTCCCTGTCATCTTAGGTGGTGACCACAGTGTTGCTGCAGGTAGTATTTCTGCAACAGCTCAGCACTTCAAGAATATCGGTGTAATTTGGGTAGACGCTCACGGTGACTGGAACAACGATGAATCTTCCCCATCCGGAAACATGCACGGTATGCCATTCTCCGCAGTATGTGGAGCAGGTCCTGATGTAATGGTAGACTTCGGACAGGAACCATGCTATGTAAACACTAAGAATGCAGTACAGATTGCTGGTAGAGATATCGACCCAATGGAAAGAATCAGAATGAGAGAACACGGCGTAACTGTATTCTCCATCGCAGATATCGACAGAATGGGTATGCCAGCTGTAATTGAAGAAGCTATTAGAATCGCTTCCGATGGTACTGAAGGTGTTCACGTAAGCTTTGACATCGACTCCGTAACTCCTGAAGCAGCGCCAGGAACAGGTACAATCGTACACAGTGGATTAACTCTAAGAGAAGCGTTCTACCTAGTAGAAACACTTTGCACAAGCGGCAAGGTACTTGCTCTTGACATGGTAGAAGTTAACCCAATGCTAGATATCAAGAACCAGACTGGAGTACTAGCTAAAGAATTAATTCTTTCAATGTTAGGTAAAGTTGTTTATTAATATTTAAAAACACAATATTAAAATTAAAAGCCATATTGAACATTCTCTTGGACTACAGCTCCTTGGGCAAAGCCCTGCGGAAAGCGTCCTACGAGAAGTCAATATGGCTTTTCGTTTCTAATAGCGTAAAAGTCTTTAAGTATTAATATGGTTTCTTGTAGAATCGACCGTTGATCTGTTCAGTGTTAATTACATTGATAAAGGCTCTAGGGTCGATTTCTTTTATTGCTGCGATAACCTTATCAACCTGTTCGCGGCCTACTACAGAGTAAAGGATGTTTCTCGGTGCTCCTTCAAAACAACCTGTTGCCTCTATTAGAGTAGCGTCGTGATGGGTAATTTCACGAATCTTACCATATACAGCACCCGGAAGCTCTGTGATTATAAGGAGTGTATCCTTTTGATATCGCTTAAACATCATCTGTATTACCTGTGTGCTTGTGTACTGGTAGATGATTGAATATAGCGCCTTATCGAAACCAAACAAGATGCCGGCTGTAACAAGGATTACCACGTTTGCGGCAAAAATATAGTTCCATGCATCGATACCCTTTTTTTCGGAAAAATAGATCGATATGAAGTCTGTCCCACCGCCACTCGCTTCAAAGATAAGACATATACTGATGGCCACGGCATTTAGGATTCCGCCAAAGATGGCAATTAGTAACGTATCATATGTGATGGTAAATGACGGGAATATATCTGTTAAAACCCCTGACAATGCTACTACATAGAAGGAGTATAGAGTGAATCTAACACTGATAAACTTTAATCCAATGAATGCAGGTATCAAGTTAAGGGGCAAATATAGCACAGAATAGGGAATGTGTATGCTAAAGAACACTTCGCAAATTCGTTGAATTAGTATGGTAAGCCCACTGAATCCGCCGGGGAAGAGTCCGCCGGTTTGGACGAAACTCTTAAGGTTAAAAGCTATAATGCAAGACGCAAGGGTAAGTGCGATTATGGTTTTTAACTCTTTTTTATAGTTAATTGTTAATTTTGTTTCCATTATATTTAATTACTCCTGTACTTCAGGCAATTTAGATACGTCAATCCATTCAAGGCTCTGAGAATACTTGAAAAGTTCATCGCAAGTAAACTCGATGGCACTATTACTGCTTCCGCAAGCAGGGAAAACCGTTTCGAATCTCTTTAGAGAGTCGTCACAGTAGATCTTAACCTTGTCGTTAGTGATACCAAAAGCGCATACACCACCTACAGCGTGGCCAGTAAAGGCGATAGCTTCGTCAGGAGAAAGCATCTTAGCTTTCTGCTTAAACATATATTTGAACTTTCTGTTGTCGA
>JAFYLX010000075.1 GCA_017556895.1 Bacillota bacterium
ATCCATGGTCGTTACTGCAAAGCATGGAGAGGTCCTCACAGAAAAGAATATTCCATCATACATCATGGAACAGTTCAGCAGTCTGAAGAAAGAAAAGGCGGCAGAAGAAGCTAAGAATGCAGTTAAAAAGAACCTTACAGAAAGGCTTGAGTCTGAATGTGAAGGATTTGAAGACAAACTTGAGTACCATGAAATCATGGAAGCTCTCGAAAAAGAGCTGATTATCAAGGCTCTGGAAAGATCCGGCGGCAGCCGTGCAGGCGCTGCCAAAATCCTCGGACTTCCGAGAAATACACTTAAATACAGACTCGATAAGTTCAATCTTTAGGCAAAGATTGGCCCATCAGGTCGAAAAATTGAACACAAGGTCGAAAATTCGCAGTCGAGTTTTCGACCTTTTTATGTTTTGGTGTTTTTATGTATTTTTAATGTATTAGCATAATCGTTGATATTTCAACGTTTATAATTTTTGGGACGAGTTGGCACGGTCTTTGCTATATATGAAAGTACCGGTAAAAATTTATTCTGAAATTATTAAAAAAGATTATGTCCTTATGGACATAATGGAAAGGACGGTTTCATATGGAATATGGAATTTTATGTCTGGCTCCTGTAGTAGTAGCTTTAGTACTTTGCTTCGTAACTAAAGACGCTCTGTTATCAATCTTACTCGGTGTAATCGTTGGTACAGTAATCATGGGTCAGAACCCTGTTTTCGGATTATCTTCAATCCTTCAGAACGCATTAGGTAATGCAGACTTTATCTGGGTAGCAGCTATCGAAGTATTCATCGGTATCATGGTAGCTTACTTCCAGAAATCCGGTGCTATCAAGGCATTCGCTGATAAGATCGCAGGTATGGGTCTTACAAGAAGAATGACTGGTGGTGCTGCAGCTATCCTCGGTCTTATCGTTTACTTCTCCGACTACTTCTCACCACTGTACGTTGGTAACGTAATGAGACCTCTTACAGACAAGGCTCTCATCTCCAGAGAAAAGCTCGCTTTCATCTGCGACTGTACATCTGCTCCAGTTGCATGTATGTTAGGACCTTTCGCTTCCTGGGGTGTTTACATGGCTGGTCTGTTAGTTGGCCTTGGCACAATCGCTGATGCTGATATGGGTATGACAGCTGTAATGAAGGCAGTTCCATTTAACTTCTACTGCATCATTATGTTCGTATTCTGCTTACTTAACTCCTTCAACATCATTCCAGATTTCGGTCCAATGAAGAAGGCAGAAAAGAGAGCTTTAGAAGAAGGTAAAGTAGTAAGAGACGGCGCACAGCCTATGCTCTCCAAAGAACTTGGCGAAATCATCCCTAACGACGGTGTTAAGGCAAGCATTTTACTTGACTTCTTAATTCCAGCTTTAATCATCTTCAGCATCATCCTTGGAACATTCATTTTCATGGGTTCTGCTAAGACTCTTGAAGCATTCATCGCTACAGTATTCTATCAGTTCTTAAGAATGCTCATCTGCAGAATGGCTACTCTCAAGGAACTCATGGCTACAGCAGTTGACGGTATCAAGGCAGTATTAAGCGCAATCTTAATCCTTGCTATGGCATACTGCATCAACTCCATCACTAAGGGCCTCGGCACAGCTGACTTCATCATCAGCTTAACTGAATCCTTCATGACTCCAGCTTTACTGGTAACTGTAACATTCTTAACATGTGCAATTATCTCCTTCTTAACTGGTTCCTCATGGGGTACATTCGCTATCATGACTCCAATTGCTATTCCTTTAGCATTCACAGTATCCGGCGGCGAGCTCACTACATTAGTATTCATGACTATCGGCGCTATCGAAGGCGGCGGTACATTCGGTGACCACTGCTCCCCAATGTCAGATACAACAATTCTGTCATCCCTTGCAGCTGGTTCCGACCACATGGATCACAACGCAACTCAGATTCCTTACGCAGTACTCTGTGCAGCAATCGCTTGCGTTGTTACATTAGTGCTTGGTTTCACAATGTAATTAGTGTACAAATTAAATTAAACATTTAATTTACCGGTGAGAGGCGGCGCTCCCACGCGTCGCCTCATTTTTTATACTCAAAAATACCCGAAAACGGGCGAAAAAGTCTTAAAAACAGTCAAAAACGCAAAAAGCGTTTAAAATATCATTCGAAAAAAGAGGTACTAGAAAAATGAAAATTGGTATTGTAAAAGAAATCAAACCTTGCGAATACATAGTAGGTGCTACTCCAACCGCAGTAACAGAACTCACAAGAAGAGGCCATGAAGTTTATGTAGAAACAATGGCAGGCGTTGGCTCCGGATTCTCCGATGCAGACTACGCAGAAGCAGGCGCAAAGGTTTGTGCAACAGCAGAAGAAGTATGGACAACTGTTGACATGATCTACAAAGTAAAGGAAATCTTCCCAGAAGAATTCAAGTACTTAAGAGACGACATCATCATCTTCACTTACATCCACTCCAACGCACATAAGGATCAGACATTAGCATTAATGGAATCCAAGTGTACAAGTATCGCATACGAAGATATTTCCGACGATAAGGGCGAATGGCCACTTCTTAGCCCAATGAGTGAACTTGCAGGTAAGGGCGGTTTCCTTGCAGCACTTCACTTCGCACAGTCCATCAACGGTGGTGCTGGTAAGCTTCTTGCAAACGTTTGCGGCGTAGCAACACCAGTAGTAACAATCATCGGTGCAGGCCACGTAGGTCTTGGTGCATGCGAACTCGCATCCGGTTTCGGCTGCAGAGTAAATGTACTCGACATCAACTACGAAGCAATGCTTAAGGCAAAGGAACACTTCCCTGATAACGTAAACTTCATGTTCTCCAACAGAGCAAACATGGTAGAATGTCTTAAGACATCTGACGTAATCCTTAACGGTATCTTATGGCCTAAGACTCGTAAGGACCACCTTATCAACAGAGAAGACCTTAAGATGATGAAGCCGGGCGCAATGATCATCGACGTAGCATGTGACGATGAAGGTGCAGTAGAAACTTGCAGATCCACATCCCACGACGATCCAATCTACTACGAAGAAGGAATTATGCACTACTGCGTAGACAACATTCCATCCGCATTCGCACAGACAGCATCCACAACACTTGCAAACGCAACACTTCCATTTGCACTTGCAATTGCAAACAAGGGCGTAAAGCAGGCAATGAAGGACGACAAGCACTTAAGAAGAGGCTTAACAACAATCGAAGGTAAGCTTACACTTCTTGAAACAGCAGAAAAGTTAGACCTTCCATACACAGATGCTAACGAATTAGCTAAGGAATGGTAATTAGATAATTATGCATTTTTCACAGCCATTTGTATTCACAGATGGCTGTGTTTTTTATGTAAAAATATTTTAACAATTCCTTTGCTAAAAACTGAAACTTATATGCAGTCACTTGGCGGAAACGGCTGTGTTCTTTGCAATACCTTGGTTTGACCATTTTGCAAATCGGGCGTAAAATTAATGCGTACACTGGTAAAAACCTTTTATACTGAAATTATTAAAAAAGAAAGATTATGCACTTTGTGCATAATTGGAAAGGACGGTTCTAAATGGAATATGGAATCTTATGTCTGGCTCCTGTAGTAGTAGCTTTAGTACTTTGTTTCGTAACTAAAGATGCACTGTTATC
>JAFYLX010000010.1 GCA_017556895.1 Bacillota bacterium
ACTTGCTGCTGCGTTTGCCTTCGCATACTTCTTTGCCTGCTGAAGTGGGTCATAGCCAGTAGCATAAGGCTTGTATGCCGGCTCTGCGAATCCGTCAAGTCCACCCGTAAAGCCTCCTAAGCTATTTTCTGTCTTTCTGCTTGGCACATAGATAGCATCGCCCGCTGTATCAAGCACCCTAGGGTCCAATTCTCTTAGGAACACAGACTCTCTAGTATAATCACCCTGTCCATACATCATTCTATAGGATGCGCTAGTTAAGAAAAGTCTTTCTTTTGCTCTAGTCATACCTACATAGCATAAGCGTCTTTCTTCTTCCAGCTTATCATCTGTATCTATAGATCTATGGCTTGGGAAAAGTCCATCTTCCATACCTGGAAGGAATACTACCGGGAATTCTAGCCCCTTAGCACTGTGCATTGTCATCAGTGCAACCTTTCCGGACTCTGACTCAAACTTATCTGCATCACCATTAGTCGTCACTTTTTCAAGGAAACCTTCTAAAGTAGCCGTTTCACCAGCATCCTGCATTTCCTTCTCGTAATCAAATATGAAAGATTTGAAGTCAAGCAAGTTCTCAATTCTGCTTTCTGCTTCAACAGTATTTTCATCCTCTAAAGCCTTCATGTATCCAGTTCTAACCATAAGCGCATCGTATATATCAGATACTCTAAGATTTTCTCTTTGATCACGACACATTTTGATAGTATTTACCATCTCCCTAATGGAATCCTGTGACTTCTTAGGCATGCTAGCTATGATTTCCTCGTCGGAAATAGCATCCATCATGGATTCGTTTCTTACGATTGCAAGCGCTCTAAGTTTTTCAATTGTCTTAGCACCAATACCTCTCTTCGGCTCGTTGATAACCCTTAGAAAAGCCATCTCATCCCTAGGATTCACAACCAGTCTCATATATGAAATCATGTCCTTAGTTTCCTTTCTCTCATAGAAAGAAAATCCGGATAAAATCTGATACGGTATATCTGCTCTCTTAAGGGCATCTTCAAATAGTCTTGACTGAGCATTTGTTCTGTATAGGATAGCGAAGTCGTCGTATCTTCTATTAGGCCCCTTTAGAAGCTGAATCTCTCTAGCAACATAGCGAGCCTCTTCCTTGTCGCTGTCCAGCCTTGAATAGACAATCTTATGACCTTCTTCAGCCTCAGTCCACAGTTTCTTCTGCTTACGTCCCTTGTTATTCTTGATAACAGAGTGTGCGGCATTCAGGATGTTACCACAAGAACGATAGTTTTGTTCTAATTTGATAACCTTTGCTCTAGGGAAGTCCTTCTCAAAGTCTAGGATATTCCTAATATCAGCGCCTCTCCACTCATAGATACACTGGTCGTCGTCCCCAACTACACAGATATTCTGTCTTGCCTGAGCAAGGAGCTTAACGATTTGATACTGAATATGGTTAGTGTCCTGATACTCGTCTACCATTATGTATTCAAAAACTCTCTGATATTCCATCAGAATTTCGTTGTTGTCTCTTAAAACGTGAAGTGCATATCTTAAGAGGTCGTCAAAGTCCATTGCATTGTTGCTTCTAAGTCTTGTCTGATACTCTTTATATACGTTATAAATTACCTTTGTCTTGAAGTTCATACCCTCGCGTTCGATGAACTCTTCAGGACCCCTATCTGCTTCCTTTTCCTTACTAATAATTGCGGAAAGGTAGTTAATAGGATATTCCTTTGTATCGATGTTAAGGTCTTTTAATATATTTTTGTATAAGGCCTTTTGATCGACTGTATCATAAATAACGAAGTTTCGTTCATAACCTACTTCTTCGTAATGTTCTCTCAATATTCTAAGGCTCATGGAGTGGAAAGTAAGAATCCACATTCCCGGTACTGAACCAACTAGTTTTTCTACTCTCTGTCGCATCTCCGTCGCGGCCTTGTTCGTAAAAGTCACTGCCATAATCTTGTATGGGCTGATACCTTGTTCGATTAAGTATGCGATTCTATGAGTCATTGTCGCAGTCTTGCCTGATCCTGCCCCCGCAAGGATTAGTAGCGGTCCTTCCGTACATAAAACTGCTTCTCTCTGTTTGTCATTTAAGTGGTCTAAATTCATAATTCCCCTTTGTCCTTTTGTATTCGTAATGTCGCCCAAATATTATATCATTTTTCTTTGCTCTTCGCTACTATAGGTTTATAGCAATAAAAAACGGAGTAACCCGAATGGATTACTCCGAAATTTATTTATTGTTAGCTACTATACTAATTCTAAGAATACAACTTCTGCGTTATCGCCCTGTCTAGGTCCTAACTTTAGAATTCTTGTATATCCGCCGTTTCTATCAGCATACTTAGGTGCGATTTCTTCGAATAACTTTGTAACTACGTCTTCATCGAATACGTAAGCTAATACCTGTCTTCTTGCGTGAAGATCGCCTCTCTTTGCCAATGTGATCATTTTTTCAGCTTCTCTTCTGGCTTCCTTTGCTCTGCAATCAGTAGTCTGAATTCTGCCTTCTCTTAAAAGATCAGTAACAAGATTTCTTAACATAGATTTTCTGTGAGCAGAAGGTCTACCAAGTTTTCTGTATCCTGGCATTATAGATTCTCCTTTCTCTGCGAGTTAATTAATCGTCGCTCGGTCTAAGTCCAAGCCCTAATTCTTCCAATTTTGCTTTTACTTCATCTAGAGATTTCTTACCTAGATTTCTAACTTTCATCATATCATCTTCTGACTTCTGAGTTAGCTCTTCAACAGTGTTGATAGCTGCTCTCTTTAGACAGTTGAAGGAACGAACGGAAAGTTCTAACTCTTCGATAGTCATTTCTAGAGCCTTTTCTTTCTGGTCTTCTTCCTTTTCAACCATGATTTCTAAAGCGTCAGTTGTATCTGTTAACTGGATGAATAGATTTAAGTGTTCCTGCATAATCTTACCACCGATGGACACGCCTTCTTCAGGAGTGATGGAACCATCTGTCCAGATTTCTAGAACTAATCTATCGTAGTCAGTTACCTGACCTACTCTAGTGTTTTCTACAGTGTAGTTAACCTTCTTAACTGGTGTGTAGATTGAGTCAACAGGAATAACTGAAATTGGTGTGTTTTCAGTCTTGTTCTGTTCTGCAGGTACATAACCTCTACCTCTTGCTAGGTTAATTTCCATTACAAGAGTAGCGTTTTCTTCAAGAGTAGCGATGTGAAGATCTGGATTGAAGATTTCAATATCAGCATCTCCCATGATATCAGCAGCAGTTACAACCTTAGGTCCAACTGCGTTGATGATTGCTCTCTTAGTGTTTTCACCATCTAATCTAACAGCTAACTTC
>JAFYLX010000076.1 GCA_017556895.1 Bacillota bacterium
AACTTCTACTATAGTGCAAATATTTTTGCATTTTTCCTTGTTGAAAAACATGTATTTTTCTGTCATAATGTTTAGGTGATTTTTCTAGAAAGGGACTTTATTTATGAGATTAAGAAAAGATACAAACGAGTTACTAGAAGATGAAATTTTGTTAATTGCAAAAGTTTCTGACGCATTGGCACACCCTGCCAGAATCAAAATTTTTAGATATATAATGCAGTCCAATAGAGCAATGGTTTTAGTTTGCAACAAGGATTTAGTTGAGCACTTTGACTATGCGCAGGCAACTATCTCCCAGCACACTAAAAAGCTATGCGAAAGCGGTCTTGTGGAAGTGAAGAAAAAGGATAAGTACTCCTACTATTACGCAAACCTTGGCGTGCTGATGCAGTACTTAAATGCAACGAAGAAATTCTCCGTGAACCAGTAAATTTATAATTCAGTTAGTACAAACTTTAACTAAATTAAACCAAAACATAAAGGGTACATATCGCATGATATGTACCCCGTTATATTTTTTTATTAAGTTTCAACTATTCGACAATTATATCGCTTACATCGATATCTTCTTCGCTAGTATAAGTGAACTTCTTGCCAGTGAATAGGTCATAGATTATCGGTACTACAAATAGCGTTAATACTGTCGCATATACTAGACCACCGATACAAACAAGCGCAATTGGCTGCATCATATCAGTTCCTGCAGTCTTACCGAAGGCCATGATAACCAGACCTAGGATTGTAGTTAAACTTGTCATAAGAACCGGTCTAATACGAGTCGCACCTGCTTCAATAATGGCCTCTGTCTTTTCGTGACCTGCCGCACGAAGCTGGTTAATGTAGTCAACAAGCACAATACCGTTATTTACAATGATACCAACCAGCATGATTAAACCAAGCATTGCAATGATCGAAATCTCCTTGCCAAATATTATTAATGCTAGTAATCCACCTGTAAAGGCTAGTGGAATTGTAAACATAACGATAAACGGCGAACGTAGTGACTGGAACTGAGCTACCATGATTAAGTAAACAAGCAATACGCCAAGAGCCATCATCTTCGTCAAATCCCACATAGCATCCATAATCATTTGGTTTTCGCCAGTGAATTCGTAACGAATACCAGCTGGTGCCTTATAGTCTTTCAACGCTTTTTCCGCGTCCTGTGTAACAAGAGTTACGTTATATCCATCCTCTAACTCTCCTGATACGGATAAGTAAGTGCTCTGGTTGATTCTATTGATGGAAGGAAGTGCGTCAATTTCCTCAAATGTAGCAATTTCGGAAAGTTTAACCGTAACTTCACTGCCTGTCATTAGATCGGAACCCTTGATTTCCATGTTTTTTAAGGAGTCTAAAGACGTACTTTCCTCAGTCGGGCTTGAAACTGTGATGTCATAGTTTTCACCTTCCCAAGTTATTGATGTTGCTGAAGCTTCTGTAGTAAGTGCCTGTGCAATCTGCATGTAAACTTGCGCAACCGTCAATCCCTTTCTCATAGCCTTTTCTTTGTCTACTACAAAGTGATATTCAGGTTCAGCATCCGTTAATCCGTTGTTAACAGACTTGATTCCCTTTACACCCTCAAGTTTCTTGCCAATTTCCTTGGCAGCCTGCTGGATTAACTGATTGTCATCACCGAAAATTTCAATAGTTACGCCACTTCCACCAAGTGCTGAAGTGTATGTTGTAACAGATGAAGAGCTTAGAATCTCTACCTTGCAGTCAAGACCCTTGCACTTATTCATAATGTCTTCGCTAATTTCTCCACCGCTTCTCTTCGTCTTTTCATCGACGATAACGTATAAGCTTACGGAGTTTGTAGAAGTCTGTCCAGAAAGCATATCTGTCGATGCAAGCATACCACCTACAGTCGCTACACCATCAACTTCACTGATAATGCCCATAACCTTGTCTGCGGCAGCTGCCGTTTCTTCTATCTTTGCCTCTTCATCGTTCATTACTAATGAACCGGAAAGCTGAGGAGTAGACATGTCAGGTATAAAAATGAATCCCTTTGACACAGAAACTCCCACGCTCACAGCAAGTAGAACCACTGATAAAATAAGAACTACTGCCTTATGCTTTAAGTTCCAAGAAAGCAATTTTCTGTATGTTTTCTGGAAAGATCTGAACTTTTCTCCCTCTTCCTTCATATCTTTAACGAACATCTTAGATGCAAGCGCCGGTACTAAAGTAAGAGCAACAATCAAGCTGGCCATTAAGGAATATGTAATAGTAAGAGCCATATCTGTAAACAACTGTCTTGTTAAACCTGTCACAAATACAATCGGTGCAAATACGCAAACCGTTGTAAGTGTTGATGACATAATAGCTGAAGCTACCTGTTTTGCTCCGGCAACAGCAGCCTTCTTTGCCGGGATTCCCATACGGCGTAATCTAAAGATATTTTCAATAACTACGATGGAGTTATCCACTAACATACCTACAGAAACCGCAAGACCCGATAATGAAATCATATTAAGTGTTACACCCGAGAAGTACATAAGCACAATGGCGAACATGATACTAATCGGAATACTTAAAATCGTAATAAGTGTTGGTTTTATATCTCTTAAGAAGATAAACAGAACTATTACAGCAAATAACGCACCGTACCCCAAGCTCTGTCCGATGGCACCAATGATTAAGTAGATATAATCACCCTGGTCCATCAAAGTTGTGAAGGATAATCCCTCATATTTCTGACATAATTCTTCGTATCTCTCATTTAGATTTTTGGATACTGTAGCTGTCGGATAGTTGGATTGCTTCTGGAAAGTAAGCATTACACCCGCATTGCCATTGATGCTGGCATATACTGTATTGCTATTATCCGCGATGAATACATCTGCAACATCCTTTAGGTGAATGTCTCCGACACCCTCTACATTAAACAGGAACTGATTTTGAACATCTTCTAAGCTAGAAAGCTCATCACCAACGCTGACAAGATATTTTGCATCACCCTCTTGAATGTATCCTGCCGGCATTGAGAAATTCTGTCCCTGAAGAATCCCTGAAACCATTTCAAGAGTAATCATGGACCCAAGATTTGCTTTTTCTAGCGCCTGATTACCAGCAGCATCTACCTGTGCAATCGCACTGTTTAGCTGCCCCTTCTGGTAAACAAGTTCGTTCTGTGCTTCTTCTAACTGCTTGCTGGCATCGTGGAAAGATTCAATGGCTGTATAAGAGCCTCTTTCTGCCTGCTGATAAGCATCCTTTAGCTGAGCCACTGTAGCTTCCATCTGGTCTTTCTGTAGTAAAAGAGCAGTTCTCTCATCGATCGCCGCCTGAAGCTGCGCCTTTAGCTCTTCATCCATCGGAACTTCGTCAAGCTGTGCCTGAAGTGAATCAATTATTGAATCAGCTATCTGAATCTGCGCATAAAGTGAGTTAACCTGTGCATTTGCTGCGTCCAGTTCTGCTGCAACCTTAGAAAGATCATCATATGTCTGATTCTTTGTACTATCAAGTTCAACCTTCGCCTGTTCTAGCTGTGCTTCAGCCTGCTTGATCTGCGTCATGCCTTCAGAAAGCTGTGACTTTGCATCCGCAAGCGAACCGTTTGCCATGTCTAAAAGTTTCACGTTGATTTCGTCAATCTTCTTTTCATTAATTGACACGTTAATCTTAGATTCGATTAAACCACCTGCGCTGATACTTGCAACACCAGTAGTTCCCTCTAATTCGTTAATCAAAGTGTCCTTAACGAAAGTTGAAAGCTTTTCAGTATCGTAGCCTTCCATGTCAACCGCAGCAATCGCAATCGGCATCATGTTAGGATTTAGCTTCATGATATACGGTGATCCGATGCCGTCTCCCCATGACCCTTCAACTAGGTCTACGCTTTGAAGCGTATTTACAACAGCACTGTCCATATTGGCATCTGCTTCAAACTCCATAATTATTAGCGAGTAATTGGCGTTCGATACAGATTGTATATTTTTAAGATTTTCTACGGTAGCAAGCCCCTGTTCCAATGGTTTGGTCGCCTTGACCTCCACTTCTTCTGGAGTTGCCCCCGGATACGTAGTCATAACTACCACATAAGGTAAGTCTATACTTGGTAATAGGTCAGGCGTCATCCCCGTTAACGACACCACACCAAGCGCTATAATAATTATGACTACCACGAAAACCGTCATTGGTTTCTTAACGCTGTATTTTGGCATTCTATAGTCCCCCTAATTCAGTCTAAATTTGATTATACCATAAAAATTTTTTTATTACTATTTTAAAGATGTTAAATATGGGTATAATTAATAAAATATACTTAATCTATTATATACAACAATTAAGGAGGTATTGTGATGATTACTATCACTAAAGATAATTTCGAGAAAGAAGTATTACAGGCAGAAGAAACTGTACTAGTAGATTTTTGGGCAGCATGGTGCATGCCTTGCAAGATGCTTTCACCTATCTTAGACGAAGTGTCAGCAGAAAGACCTGACGTTAAAATCGGCAAGATTAACGTTGATGACGAAGGTGAACTTTCAATCCGTCATGGTGTTATGAGCATCCCTACTCTAATCGTTTTTAAGAATGGGGAAATCGTAAACAAGTCCATCGGTCTAGTTTCAAAGGAAGAAATCTTAGCTCTACTATAATCTACTTAATGACTTAATGTTTTGCATGATTTTGGATTTGACAAAAAGGGGGTATTTTCATGAAGAACAAAAGAGAAGCATTAAAGACACCTATTAAGGTTTTATTAGTATCAGGATTAGTTATCGTCTTACTAGGACTTGGAGCATTCTCCGTAATTAAAGTTGGCGCATTGCAGGGTTCAAATGGAGAAATCACTTTAGAAAAGGCTACAGACATAGCTCTTAAAGATGCAGGTTTCCAAAAGAATGAAGTGTCCATCTTAAAGACTAAACCAGACAGAGACAATGGAATTAATAAG
>JAFYLX010000077.1 GCA_017556895.1 Bacillota bacterium
CATGTTCCAATCGTATTATCATGTATCGTAGCAGCATTAGTTGCTGTTAGATGTGGATATACATGGCAAGGTATATCATCTGCTATTTTAGATAGCATTAACAGAGCAGTTGAAGCATTATTAATCATCATGTGTGTTGGTATGCTTATTGGTTCTTGGGTATGGGCAGGTACAATGCCAGCGATGGTATATTATGGACTTGACATCATTTCCGCACAAGCATTCTTACCATTAGGTTGTATTCTAACTGCCATTGTTGGTTTAGCTACAGGTTCATCATGGACAGCATCCGGTACAGTTGGTGTTGCTTTAATGGGTATCGCTATGGGGCTAGGTATCAACCCAGCTATAGCAGCCGGCATGGTTATCTCTGGTGCATACACTGGTGATAAGTTATCCCCATTGTCCGACTCTACAAACGTAGCGTCTGCAAGTGCAGGAACACCTTTGTATGACCACGTGTCTTCAATGATGACAACAACTATTCCAAGTTTCTGTATCGCATTAGTTATCTATACCGTTTTAGGTTTTGCGATTGCAGATCCAGCTGGATACGATGCAACATTAACACACGAAATCCAGAATGCTATTGCTGATAACTTCTACTTATCACCATGGATTATGTTACCGGTATTAGTTGTAATCATCGGTGCTGTAAAGAAGATCCCAGCAATCCCATCATTATTACTAGCAGCTGCATTCGGTTGTGTAATCGCGATGGTTGCTCAGGGAGCAAGCTTTGCAGAAGTTCTTAACGCATTACAGTATGGATATGTAGCAGATACAGGCAATGCTACTGCTGACAGCCTATTAAACAGAGGTGGTATCGATTCCATGATGTGGACAATTTCATTGATTTTATTCGCATTAGCTTACGGTGGTATCCTTGAAAAATGTGGTGTTGTTGAAGTTCTATTATCTGGTATTGTTAAGAGAACAAAGACTGTTGCGGGCTTAGTTGCGGCAGAAATGATTACAGGTATTATCTGTGACATAGTACTTACTGACCAGTACTTAGCAATCATGGTTCCAGGAAGAATGTTCCAGAAATCCTTCGATGATAAAGGATTGTCAAGAAGCTTCTTATCAAGAACTACTGAAGATGCAGCTACTTTATGGTCACCAATGATTCCTTGGAATGGTTGTGGTGCATACCAGGCAGCAACTTTAGGCGTATCTAACTTTGCATTCTTACCATTTGCGTTCATGAACTTAATTAATCCAATTTACGCTTTCGTTATCACATCTTTAGGTATTGGTATTAAATACAAAGAATACGATGGCTTAAAGGGAGAAGAACTTAAGGCAGCAAAGGCAAAGAAAAAAGCTGAATTTAAGGCTGAAAGAGAAGCTAGAAAAGCAGCGAAATAAGTTTAATAAAATTTGACGGAGAAGGCTAATGAGAGAATATAAGACCATCAATCCACATGAAATGAAAAAATCAACTAGAGTAACTGGCTTGATTGCAAGCTTTGGATTAATATGGCTTGGAATCAAAATAGTGTCCATATATACTGCATTAGTGGGCCTTGTAATATTTCTATCAGTCATATATAGAAAAGAAATGTTGTTTAACGAAGAAGGCTATGTTACAAAATTTGATTTCATTTTCTTCAAACATGAAGATATATGGAGATATGATCAAATTAGTTACATGCACAGAGAAAAAGCCCCTGACATAAAATATATGGGTATTATCATTCAAAAGGATATGGCCTTCAAAAGAGCCGTCGTATCAAAGAGAGACGTCGAAGATATCCTTGAATTAGCAACTTCAAAAAACTCGAATATTTATATCGGCGATATAGACGATTAAACTTTATAGACTGATATGCAATGACCACCCGTGTGTCCAGTGCATATCAGTCTTTTTATTACCACATCTCGGTTTATACCGGGGGGTTTCTTTTTATGCTTTGCAATGGGTGCATTAATCCCTTAATTTGCCTTGCAATAATTCTATATAGAGCATATAATATAAACAATAAAAGAGTTACCGATGAACGGCATGCTCTACTATTGTGTATAAGAAAACACTCGTCCAAGTAGTGCGGGACGGGTGTTTTTATTTTATATAAAAACTAATGCTTAATCGAATTGATTAAGGCGATGAGCGTAACTACAAATAGAGAAAAGCTTAATAGCTGATCAAGTGTTATGTACATATCATCACCTCCTTATTTCATAATAAGGAGCACACCGTCCACCGTGTCTCAGGCAACTCTCAAGTAAATTATACAACTAACTATATACACACGCAAACGTTTGTTCTCGACATGAATCGACAAGAATGTAATAATATGATATAATCATGGTACCAATTATTTGATAAATAAGGAGGTACGTATGTTTACTTACCGCTTATGCGATAAAGCTGATAAAGAATGCTGGATTGCTATGAATAGAGAGTTCATGGCAGAAGAAATCCAAGACGACGATTTGTGGAATAATACTAACGAGACTAGCGACGAGCAGTTTTCCAATACATTTATGGAAGCATTGGCATCAGATGACTTAATTAGTCTTATGATTTTTGAAGAAGACGATAAGCCTGTGGGTTTTGCTAATCTAATGACGATTTATAGCATATGGACTCACGGAAAGGCCTTAATCTTAGACGACCTATATCTTCGTTCGGAAACTCGTGGAAAGGGATACGGAAAGAAGTCGTTAGAATTCATTGAGCAGTTTGCTAAAGAACGCGGCTGCAAGCGTCTTCAATTCCAGTCTGAAGTAACAAATCCTAATGCAATGGAATTCTATATTTCACAAGGGTATAACCCAATGGATATGAAATTCTATGTGAAATACTTTGGATAAGTACAGGAGAATATTATGAAATTTGTTATGTCATACAGCTGCGGCAAGGATAGTACGATAGCGTTACATAAAATGATAGAACAAGGTAACGAACCGGTTGCTTTGCTTATTATGGTAAATGAGAAGGTTGATCGTTCTTTTTTTCACGGTGCGGACTATATTATGCTAAAGGCATATTCAAAGGCGCTAGATTTGCCACTTTTAATTACGCCTTCCGAAGGGGAGAACTATCATATTGCTATGGAAGAAAGTTTGCGCGAAGCGAGAAAACTGGGTGCAGAAGTTGCTTGCTTTGGAGATATAGATATTGAAGGCAACCGTAAGTGGGCTGAAGAAAGATGCAAGAACGCAGATATTGAAGCAGTTTTTCCTTTATGGCACAGAAACCGTGAAGAGAACGTTTATGAATTGATTGATCGTGGGTATAAGTGTTTGATAAAGTCTATAAATAGTACTTTGATACCAAAAGCACTTCTTGGAAAATATATCGACGAAGCTGCAATAGAAGAAATGCGAAGATGCGGAATAGATATCTGCGGGGAAAATGGAGAATATCATACTTTAGTGGTTGATGGACCGATTTTTAAAAACTCATTGCCATACAAGACTGGCGAGGTTATGGACTTTGGTGATTTTTCGATAATAGATGTGTATATGAGGTAGGATGTTGACCTGAGAATGGTATATTCCGGCTTAGAACATATTCCGACCAAGAAAAATCATAAACTATCGAAAACCCGTTTATTCACAAGGCTGTTCGATAAGACATGAAATTTTGACCCTTGGGTAAATAGACATACCCAAGGGTTTTGTGTAACTTCTTAATATAAATATCAACTCGCCTTACGGGTGGTGTAAATTCATTATATTTTGTGATATGTTTTTTCCATAAAAGGGATAGGAGATATACTATGGACCAAAGAAAAATAGGAAAATATATTGCAGACAAGCGAAAAGAAAAGGGATTGACGCAGTCGCAACTGGCAGAGAATCTCAATGTAGGAGAAAAATCTGTATCAAAATGGGAGCGAGGAGTATGTCTGCCTGATGTGTCAAAATACCAAGATCTTTGCAAAATACTAGGAGTTTCACTCAATGAGTTTTTTGCTGGTGAAGATATAGAAGAGGAAAGTGTAGTTATTCAATCTGAAAAGAACATATTAAATATCGTAAACACAGAAAAGAATAAGCGAAACAAGTTAAAAGCATTGATAATAGTATTATTGCTTTTAGTATTATCAATAGGACTATGGTATATGAAGACTGAATATTTAGTGGTAGTTAGAGATACAGAGAACCTCGGTTGGCTTACTTATGAGATGCCAGAGGAAGGATATATTCACTTAGAAGAAGACACGGTCGTGGAAGGAGATAAAATAGTAGGTAAAATATATAGAAGTGAGCGAAACGATACGCGAATTTCTGTTATAGAACTAGATTATGAATCGGAGATTGAAGACGAAAATAACGCCAATGGTGTTGAAACTTTTAAGGGGACTTATTTACCTAGCTTTGTTAAAAATATTGTGATTTCGTGTGGCAAAAGCAATGACGAGATCTATCCTTACTACTATAAAGCGTACATAGAAACTGATATTGAAGGATTTGAAAAGAAATATGCAATTAATGTGGATGGTCAATTCAAAGACGGCGTAGTGTTTTTAGGCGAAGAATTGATTAAATCTATGAATTGGGACACAGCGCTTGAAGTAGAACATGTTAAAGGTCCATGGGTTCTGTTTTAATGATGAAAAGACGGAACTTTGTTTTGTACAACCTAGAGATTTAAGAAGCAACCATCCATCTAATTTATCTTGCAATATTCTTATGCAGAGCATATAATGTAATTAATAAAAGAGTTGCCGATGAACGGTATGCTCTAGATGGTAAGTGAAAACACTCGTCCAGGCCTAGAAGGACGGGTGTTTTTATTTATGCAAAAACTAATGCTTAATCGAATTGATTAAGGCGATGAGTGTGACTATAAATAGAGAAAAGCTTAATAGCTGATCAAGTGTTATGTACATATCATCACCTCCTTATTATATAATAAGGAGCACACCGTCCACCGTGTCTCAGGCAACTCTCAAGTAAATTATACAACTAACTATATACACATGCAAACGTTTGTTCTCGACATGAATCGACAAGAATGTAATAGTATGGTATAATTATGATGTAATAACGTTTAATTAAGAGAGTATTAAAAATGGGTAGTTCCGGTAGAGATACAAGAAGAAAAAAGCGCAAAGCAAAAAAAGAAAAAAATCAATGTGAATATAGGAAACCTAAGTTTACAGATATTGAGATAATGACACCTCTTGGCACATTTTTTGGTGTATTTATAATCAATTTTGCACTATGGGTAGTACTTAGTCCTATAAATCAAAGTGAAGTAGCATTATATGCAACTTCTAAGTTTCTTGCATTGGTAGTTACTATAATTGAAGCGGTAATATTATTATATCTTGTTGCTACGAATGAACGCAAATCTGCAACAAGATTGATAATTGGAACCCTCATTATCGCTTCACTTCTTATGTCTTTCTTTAGGTTTACAAATGAAAAAATTACGGAAGAAGGCTATAGTTTCATTTCGCCGATAAGTAGTTATACTTTGTTGTGGGAGGACATGGTATTTTATGAAAGCTATGACGCTGATTCCAATACGGTTAAATTGCCTTTTTTGAAACAGGCAGGAAATAAGGGAACTTGGGTTGGCTTTAGCACAACAGCGTATTCTTCATGGTCTAATGATGAATATCCACGGCGCATAGGATGGGATTTAATTGAATTCCGTACTATAACCGATTTGGCTAAACAAAAATATGGTAGCCGAGAAGAATTTCTAGACGATATATTCTTAAATAGATATGGACATCTTGAGGCAGAATGGAGTAGAGAAGAACGAGCATACGTTTTCAAAAACGGAGAAATCGCATATAAACGTTAATATTGATAAAGGCTGATCTAAAAATGATTGATTTCATATAGGAGGTGGAGACATGTCAAAAAAAATAAAGATTTTATCTGTCATAGGCGTCTGCGTGTTTGCAGGGTTTATGATATATCTAGCCGCTACATCCGAAATACCTATTAAGGATAACATAGGATATTTATGTATGGGAATATCCTTGTGTTGCAGAGTTCTAGATCAGACTTTTACAAAAGTAATAGATTGGGAACCTAATGTAGAAGGGAAGGAACAACCTGAATATATAGATGCAGAAGATAGAATTAAAACTGGTAATAAGATGGTATATGTTGGCCTTGCCATGACTATAATTCCGTTATTGGCTCTTCTTATACTAGGTGAATTATCAGGAACATTGGCCATAATAGCAATTGTTTCTTTTGTTGGGGGAATCATAGGTTTAATTATAGGAACGGTGCTATACAATCAAGGCATGGATTATATGGTGGCACAAGCAGAGAAAGACTTGGCAGAAACTGCATATAACCAAGAGCCTGAAAGTAAATTTATAATAGCATGCAGAATTATAGGCAAGCTAGCTTTTATCGCAGGCGTGATAATACTATTTGTGTTTTAGAAAACTACTCTGCAACCTTCCTTGGCGATTTCGAAACCTTCAAGCTCTAATAGCTTGATTTTTAAATCAAGCCCACCGGCATAGCCAGTTAGCTTACCGGCTGTACCGACTACTCTGTGACATGGCACAATAATCGAGATAGGGTTTGTGCCGACTGCTTGTCCCACGGCCTGAGCCGACATGCGTTTCTTGCCTGTCATCATGGCAATTTCCCTCGCAATATCGCCGTAGGTAACTAACGTGCCATAAGGAATTTTAGATAAAATCTGCCAGACCGCTTTTCTAAAAGGTGTTACACTGCAGCCATCGGCCTTAATATCAAAAGATATAGGCAAGTCACCGATTTCCATGTTTTCGCCGGTAAAATATCGGTCTAGCCAATTATTTACGAGCACAAAAACAGAGAGGTCATCATGCGTGATGACCTCTTCTTTTATAGTCTTTTCAAAATGTACTTGTCCTTCTAAGAAGAGGCCGATTAAATTTTCGCCATCGCTTATAAGAGTGATTGGCCCTAGCGGCGAATTATAAATACTTTTGTACATCATATTTCTTTTGTATTATTCCACGTCGTTTGCTAATCCTAATTTATCGATAAGGAACATTGCAAGACCCATAACGATACCAACGATAGTAGCAAGACACATACCTGTTAGCTGAACTTCGCCAATTTGGATTGCAACGCCGGATAGCCCAGTAACGAATACTACTGCAGTCATTGCAAGATTACGTGGCTTTGAATAGTCAACCTGCTTGTCTACAAGAAGTCTAATACCTGAAGCAGCGATCATACCGTATAGTAGGAAGCTGATACCGCCCATAACAGGACCTGGGATTGTGTTGATAAGGGCACTTACCTGGCCAAAGAAGGCTAGGAAAATTGAGAATATAGCTGCGCCTCCGATTACCCATGTGCTGTAAACTTTAGTAACTGCCATAACGCCGATGTTTTCGCCATATGTTGTAGTTGGAACTGAACCACATAGACCGGAAATCATTGTGGAAAGGCCGTCAGCAAGCATAGATCTATGAAGACCAGGGTCTCTTAGCAAGTCTTTTCCAACAATCTGACCAGTAACGATCTGATGGCTGATATGTTCAGAAATAACGGTTAAGCAAGCCGGAATAATGATTATTATAGCGGCAAGGTCGAACTTTGGTGTGCTGAATGCCGGAAGTTCGAATAATGGAGCGGCTGTAACAGGGCTGAAGTCTACCATTCCTAATACGGCAGCCAGACCGTATCCACAAACTATTGCGATAAGGATTGCGATGGCAGATGCGAATCCTTTGAAAACAACCTGTCCGATTACTGCAAGGCCTAGAGTAAATACAAATACTAGTACACATGCCATATCGACAGGAGCGCCATCAACGCTTAAAATCTGTCCAGTACTTGCGGCAGAACCAGCAAGTTCAAGGCCGATTAAAGCAACAATTGGACCCATTGCGGCAGGTGGAAGAACTGCATCTATCCAGTCAACTCCGACGAATTTAACAATAATGCCGGTAAGTGCAAATATTGCGCCGGCCACAACGAAGCCACCGAGTGCGTACTGGTAGCCTAAGCCATCAGCGGCAAGGACTATAAACGTGGGGGATAAGAAGGCAAAGCTAGAACCTAAATATGCAGGTGATTTGCCCTTCGTAACAAACATAAATAATAGTGTGCCAATACCGTTCATCAAAAGAACGATTGAAGCAGGGATTCCAACTAGCACGGGAACTAAAACAGAAGCACTAAACATAGCGAAAGTATGCTGGATGCTTAGAGGAATCCATTGGCTGATTGGTGGTTTTTCGTTGATACCAATTACCTTTTTTTCTTTCATTTTCTATATCCCTTCCTTTTAGACTTTTAATGAATGTTTTTTTTATGATATAATAAAGCAAGATAATCGTAAAGTAAAAAAAGGAGCATACTATGAAAATTTTAAAAGAAAGAATCCAGAAAGATGGCATAGTGAAAAAAGGTAATGTATTAAAAGTAGATAGCTTCTTGAATCACCAGATTGATGTCACTTTGCTTAACGAAATGGCAAAAGAATGGGTTAAAAGATTTGATGGAAAGAATATAAATAAGGTTCTTACTATTGAAGCGTCTGGCATAGGGATTGCGTGTATTGTAGCGCAGCATTTCAATGCACCAGTTGTTTTTGCTAAAAAAGCAAAGAGTATCAACCTTGATGGCGATATGTATGTAGCTGAGGTAGAATCCTTTACTCATCAGACGGTGAACAAAGTAATTGTTTCTAAAAAGTATTTAAGTGAAGAAGATCATGTACTAATTATCGATGATTTTCTTGCTAACGGATGTGCTCTTCAGGGATTGATTGAAATTGCCAAGTATGCAGGAGCCACAGTGGAAGGAATCGGAATCGCAATTGAGAAAGGATTTCAAGGTGGTGGTGCGCTGATTAGAGATATGGGCTACCAGGTAGAATCGCTAGCTATCGTAGAATCTATGGATCCAGAAACGGGAAAAATCCAATTTAGATAAAATATGATTATGTGTAAAAGAAAACCGGCATCGTTGCCGGTTTTTATTATGTTATAAATATCGGTTACTGCGGTAGTAAATCTACTGCAAGTTTAGCCATTTGACGAGGCAATTTATCAAAATGATTATGATGCCACTGGATAACCAAGGAAAAAATGCCGGATATTAGGAATATGGTTATGTATTTTTTGGCACGTTCGGTTTCTTGAGGCGGAGCTATGAGTTTAACCACATCATCGTTATTCATAGTAAATGATATTGCTCTCTGGAGAAGGACACCACTGAGATTATTTCAGTCTAACGCGTTAAGTAAAGATTTTCTTTCTAGCCAAAAATTGAAGAATGAAGTCATGATTTCTTGATTATCGGCGTAACGACTTTTGTTTTTCAAGTACATGTCAAGAAGCTCTAACATTGTGTGGTCAATAAGGGCATATAGAGCACCATCTTTGTTACTGAAGTACCTATAGAATGCCTTTCGAGGGATTGATAGCTGTTGACAGAGATCTATCACAGTAATGTTCTCATACGGCTTATAAGTCATATATTTTAGAAGACCTTGTTCGATTTCCCTTTGTCTTGCTATTGCGTGTTTTGAGACACATTCCTTATACATTTCCTTTTGCCTCCTTTTCTGTGATTTTATCAATAATAACTAGTGATTTCAATGGATTTTAGACAAAAACTGTCACAAAAGTGACATTTTGCCACTAGCATTTATTTGTGAACTTTGGTACAATTGTGATGTTTGTGTGAAATTTTAGATTTCTATATTTAGAGGAGGAAAATCCGTTATGGGTAAGAAAGTTACTCTTGATGAAAGAGGCTATCGTAAGTTTAGTATGCGCGACAATATCGCATATGCAGCTGGTGACTTTGGTTGTAACATGTCATTCGCGCTAAAAGGCACATTAATTATTTTCTGGACACAGTTCATGGGTATGGATTCCATCCTTTATGCTGCACTATTATTATTAGTACAGGCATGGGACGCTATCAATGACCCAATCATCGGTTCAATCATCGACGCCGACAGACGTCAGTACAAGAGAAATAAGTTCTTACAGTACATCTTTGTTGGTTCCATCGGTCTAGTAGTAGCAGGAGCTCTTTGCTTCGTACCGCTTCCGAATGCACCGGCTATGTCTAAGAACATTATCTTCGTTGCAGGCTATGTAATTTGGGACGCGTTCTATACAGTAGCTAACGTTCCTTACGGTTCTCTATTATCCCTAATCTCCAATGACCAGGGTGACAGAGCTTCCCTATCTGCATTTAGATCCATCGGTTCTTTAGTTGGTAATATGGTTCCAATGATTATCTTACCGTTCATCATTTATGATGCTAATCAGAACATCGTTGGTGAAAGAGTATTTATCGCAGCTCTTATTATGGGTATATTAGGATTTATCTCCTTCCAGTTCATGATTAAGAACACAGAAATTAGAGTAGAAACTGATGTTAAGTCCGGCGAAGAGCTTCCTAAGTTCAACCTAATCAAGGCTTTAGGAAACTTCCTAAAGAACAGACCAGCAGTAGGTGCTACAATCGCAGCTATGGGTATGTTCATCGGTATGCAGGGTTCCACTGCAGCTGTAACTGTGTTATTCCAGTCCTACTTCAATGCTGTACAGTTATCTGGTGTTGTTTCTGCATTCGCAATGATTCCTATACTTGTGTTTACTCCACTTGCTCGTAAGATGGTAGTTAAGTATGGACAGAAGGAACTTGCTACAGTTGGTTCCATCGCAGCTGTAATTTCTGGTATCTTAATGGTAGTACTTCCAATCACACCAGATATGAAGGGCGTTGGAATCTACATCGCATGTCAGTTAATCTTCGCACTAGGTATGGGTATCTACTCCACAGTTTCTTGGGGTATGATGGGCGATGCTATCGACTACAACGAATGGAAGAACGGAACAAGAGAAGAAGGTACAGTATACGCTATGCATTCCTTCTTCAGAAAGCTTGCTCAGGGTGCTGGTCCATCCATCGTATTAGTAATTATGGTATGGCTTGGATACGTTGAAGAAAACCAGGGTAGCCAGGTATTCGAAGTTGCAGAAAACATGCGTTACTTAGTAGCTGCACTTTACTTAGTAGCTGCAATCTTTATGTTTGTTGGTCTAACCCTTGTTTACAACTTAGATAAGAAGACTACATTACAGATGAAGAATGAGCTAGAAGAAAGACGTGCTAGAGCTTAATTAGAAATATAAATATAAATAAAAAAGAAGTTTATCACCGCTGATAAACTTCTTTTTGCTTTTAGATAAGAATTGTTCCAACTATCAAGTATCCTAAAGCTGTTATAACAACAATGCCTAAAGCATAAGGCAGCGTCGTTTTTATAATTCTTAAGTTTGACACGCCCGTTCCTGCTGCTGCCATGAACACGGAGTCAGCATAGAAGCAGCAACCGTATCCCATAGTAACACCGCTCATCATGGGAGCGATTATTAGTTCAGGCGGAACGCCTGTTGTAAGGGCGATAGGGATAAAGATTGGAACTGCAATAACCTGCATTACCCAGCATCCGCCGGTAGCAAAGGTCGTAAATCCCATGACGATGAATACCATACAAGGAAGCATAAAGGATGGAACGGCATTACCGATTCCACCGATTAGTAGGTCGAACAAACCTAATGCTTGATTAGCCTGACTTAAGGTAAATCCAAAACAAGTTATGATTGATAGGGCACACATTGATTTCGCGCCGTCTAGAGCCTTGTCAAAGAATTCTTCTACTGTTATTATCTTTTGTCCAACGTAAAGTACGAACTGGACAGCAACGGCTAGCAAAGCGCCGTGTGCCAGGTCATTATCGAATAACAATACGCCTGCAACCATTGAAACTAAAGGAACAATTGCGTTGATGGCTGAGGAAGGCTCTTGGTCTTCGGCCATCTCTATATTAACTAGGGATTTTGAACTCTTTTCATCAAGGAAAGTAGGACCCCCGACTAAAACTCTTTTGTACGATTCTTTTAGAGTACCAACCTTTGGGAAGACTCCCAATGCTATAGCTAGCATCATCACAACGACAATCATTGGATAGAACATAAATGGCACAGCCTTGACGTATTCGTCAAAACCTACGCCTGGGCTGTTTACCAGCGCTACTGTGAAGGCTGCCCAGCTGGAAAATGGGACCAAAACACAGATGCAGCTAGCGATTGCGTTTGACTGGAAAGCAAGATGCTCTCTCGGAATCTTGTTTCTATCGGTAACGTTCTTAAGTGAGAAACATACGGTCAGAACGTTTAGATAATCGTCTACGAACATAACAAAGGCCATAACCCAAGCTAGAATCAGAGGTCGTTTTGGGCCTGATGCAAACTTTGAAATCCAGTTGCCAAAGCCGAGAAGTGCTCCGGAATCCTGCAGCAATTTGATTAAGGAACCAAATGCCAGCAATATTATCAGTATAAACTGAAAAGATGGATTTGTAAGGGTAGCATACAGCATCTCAATGGTGCCGGTCAAAATATTCTGTTTGTATAATAGGAACATTGCCAAAAGCATGGCAACGGTCATAGATTCTGCCATTCTCTTAGTCAAGAGAGCCATAACAATCAGTGTTATGAGGGGCAGAAAGATTATGATATTGTGGAGCATTTTATTACTTCCTTCCTACTAGGACCTCAGCCTCTACCGTTAGATGAGTTATGGAACTTAGATCTAAAGTTTCCTTGTCAATGTTGAAGAAAAGTGGGGTCATCTCGGCAAAAATCCTAGCGTCTTCTTCGCTGATTTCGAAAGTCTTGCTAATCTTCTTTTGTTCGATAATCGAAAATCTCTCGTCAAAATAGTCCACAACCCTGTCGTTAGAAAACTCCTTGTTTCTAAGTTGATCCTTTACCAATTCTCTAAACTCTTTTAGGTGGCCCGCACCAGGAACAACTTTAACTAAATAGCCGCCTTTTCTAAGCACTCTGTTGAATTCGTGGTAGTTAGCAGGCGTAAAAATATTCAGTAGACAGTCGATAGTATTGTCCTTTATAGGAAGCTGTGAAAGGTCGCCAACGAACCAGCAGACGCCGTGACTAGAATCGCTACGAGCTGCTAGCTGTACGGAATCTTTGGAAATGTCGAAAGCGATTACGTCTTTGTCAGTTGCCTCTACGATATTTCTCGCATAGTAGCCCTCACCACAGCCAACGTCTAGAATTGAAGTGCACTTTCCAAGTTCTGTGATGATACCTATCAACTCTTCAAGAATGTGGGCATAGTATCCCTTGTCTAGGATAGCCTTGCGGCTTTCGAAGGATTCTTTGTCGTAGTTTTTGAACTGTTTCTTGCCCATGATGTAGTTGATATAGCCATGCTTTGCGATGTCGAAACTGTGATTATTGGCACATACAAGGCTCTGCTTCTTAAGCTCAACCTTGCCTTTGCAAATAGGGCATCTAAAGTATCTGGCCCCGTTTTCAAATGTATATAGAATATCTGCGTTCATAATTACCTCGTCTAAAGTTTAATAGTATAAGTATATCGTGAAAATGTTAAAATTTCAATATTTCAATGATGCTTATGCTTTACATAAATATCCATATGTGATATAGTGTGTTAGTTGGAACTAACACATAGAAATATTAATAAGTATCTGATAATTTTAGGAATAAATTATGCAAAAAACTACTTTAGCAGAAAAAATTGGATATGGTTTTGCATCCCTCGGAGATGCGACGGCTTACGGCTTTATCGGCGTATTCTTGCTATTCTTCCTGACTACGATTGCAGGTATTTCGCCTGCCACTGCAGGGACAATAGCTGCGGTAGGCGCGGCTTGGAACGCTGTCGTAAACCCTTTAATGGGATATTTTGCCGACAAGGTTCAGACGAGATTTGGAAAGCGTCGCCCGATGATGCTGGCATTTTCAATTCCTCTTGCACTTGGAATGTTTCTCGCGTTTACCAATGTGGATTTGCCGGAAAACATTAAGCCTATATACTACGGCTTCTTGGTAATGCTTTATTGGACTGGATATACGGGATTTTTTGTGCCATATCTTGCATTAGGAGCAGATTATACGACGGATTATGACGACAGAACGATCCTAAGACTATTCGGATCATTCTTCAACATGATAGGCGCTATGCTTTCCATGGTAATGCCGACAATGATTGTAGAATTCTTTGAGGGTCTTGGAATGACAAGTGAGAGTGCATGGTCAAAGACTGCGCTTCTACTTGGTGTAATCGCGGCTGTAACCATTGTAATAACTGTTATCGCGGCAAAGAACAAGGACTTACCTTGCCCAAAACACGAAAAGCAGGAGATACATATCACTAAGGAAATAGTGAATATCTTTAAGGAATACGGCGAAGTTGCTATGCTGAAGCCGATGAAATATTTAATCGTCGCAAGCTTATGTTCCCTAGTGACATATACGATGATTATGTCGGATATGGTTTATCTTTTTACCTATAATCTTGGGCTAGATGCCGGGGAGATATCTGCGTGCCTTCTTGCCAGAACTTTACTAGGCGGAATCCTAATCCCGATTGTAGGCAAAATCGTATTAAAAACAGACAAGAGAGAAACTCTGATTGGATTTTACATATTCGGTATGGCTGGAATGATTGCCATCAAACTAACAGGAGTTGCTGGAATTGCGGGTCTATGCATGTATGTGTTCTTTGCAACTATATGCACGACTGTTTACTGGCAGATTATGCCTAGCGTCTTCTACGATATGTGCGAATATGATAGAGTGACAACAGGTAAAAACAGAACGGCAACAATCGTATCTTTCCAGGGTCTTGTCGAGGCCTTAGCGGTAGGGATTGGTGGCCAAGTCCTGGGATGGATATTGGAATGGGCAGGCTTTAGCGGAGAAGCAAGCGTTCAGAGCGAAATGGCGATGACTTGGATTGAAAACTCGGGTACTATCATACCGATGATTTTCCTTGGAATTGCGGCGGTCGCTTTATATAAATATCCGATAAATAAGAAAGTATATAACCAACTAATCAATGGTAGGAAGGAAGAATAATAGATGAATCTTAAAGATTTGAAAATAGGCGAGAGTGCCATCGTGACAGAGGTCGGCGGAGAAGGCTCACTTAGACAGCATTTTCTCGATATGGGTGTAATCCCTGGTGCCGAAGTGACACTGGTAAAATACGCACCGATGGGCGACCCGATGGAGCTCTTAATTCATGGATACACTTTAACTCTTCGTCTTGACGATGCAATGAAGATCGGAATAGACCCAGAGTCTATATCTATGGAAAAACAGCACAAAGTGGCTGTAAGAAACAAGGTACACGATGTAGACCACCCTGGTTTTGGTGAAGAAGGTCGTTATCACGTTAAGGCTGACGAAAATCCATTGCCGAAGGGCACACAGCTTACTTTTGCCCTTGCGGGTAACCAGAACTGCGGTAAGACAACTCTTTTCAATGAACTTACTGGCTCCAACCAGCACGTAGGTAATTTCCCTGGCGTGACTGTAGACAAAAAATCCGGTTCCATAAAGGAACATCCAGAGACTCTAGTGACTGACTTACCGGGAATCTATTCCCTTTCCCCATATACTGCGGAAGAAATCGTTTCTAGACAGTTCATCTTAGAAGAAAAGCCGAAGGGCATTATAAATATCGTCGATGCGACTAATATCGAAAGAAACCTGTATTTGACTATGCAGCTTATGGAGCTTGAAGTTCCAATGGTTCTTGCCCTAAATATGATGGACGAAGTTAGGGGAAACGGCGGATCCATCGATATCAACGAGATGGAAGCGATGCTTGGCATTCCTGTAGTTCCAATCGTTGCATCAAAGGGAGAGGGTATCGAGGAACTTGTAGGCCATGCGCTTCACGTTGCACAGTATCAGGAAAGACCTGGAAGAACTGACTTTTGCGATAAGGATGCTCACGGAGGCGCACTACATAGATGTCTTCACGGTATCATGCACTTAATCGAAGACCATGCGGCTGAAGCAGGAATTCCATTGAGATTTGCAGCTGGCAAGCTAGTTGAAGGCGACGAAATTACAATGAAGGCCCTTAACCTAAGCAAGAACGAACAGGAAATGATCGAGCATATCATCGAACAGATGGAAGAAGAAAGAGGAATGGATAAGGCTGCGGCTATGGCCGACATGAGATTCGCTTTCATCAAGAAACTATGCGAGGCTACTGTAGTTAAGCCAAAGGCTAGCAAAGAACAGGAAAGAAGCCATAAGATTGATAAGATCCTTACTGGAAAATACACGGCAATCCCTGCATTCATCGGCATTATGGCTATGATTTTCTGGCTGACTTTCAACGTTATCGGCGCTTGGCTTCAGGGCCTGCTTGAAGGTGCAATCGAGGGCTTAACAGGCATTGTTGATGGACTACTAACATCCTTGGATGTTAACCCAGTGCTTCATTCCTTAGTGATTGATGGTATCTTTGGAGGTGTAGGCAGTGTACTAAGTTTCGTGCCTATTATCGTAGTTTTATTCTTCTTCCTATCAATGCTGGAAGACAGTGGATATATGGCGAGAATTGCCTTTGTGATGGACAAACTTCTTAGAAAAATCGGTCTTTCCGGAAGAAGTATCGTCCCAATGTTAATCGGTTTTGGTTGTACGGTTCCTGGGGTTATGGCTTCAAGAACACTTCCATCAGCTAGAGACCGTAAGATGACTATCATGCTAACTCCATTCATGAGCTGTACGGCGAAGCTTCCGATCTATGGGTTCTTCACTGCAGCATTTTTCCCTGGAAAGGGCGCAATCATCATGATTGGGCTTTATGTTACGGGTATCATCGTGGGAATCCTTATGGCGCTGCTTTCCAAAGGAATTATGTTTAAGGGTGAAGCTGTTCCTTTCGTAATGGAACTGCCAAACTACAGAATGCCAGGGGCGAAGAACGTCGCTCATCTTCTTTGGGATAAGGCAAAGGACTTCCTTCAGAGAGCATTTACTGTAATCTTCATTGCATCCATCGTGGTTTGGTTCCTTCAGACTTTCGACTTTGGTTTAAACGTAGTGACAGATTCACAGGGTAGCATGCTTGCCGTGGTTGCGGGAGTTATGGCACCGATTTTTGCACCGCTTGGATTTGGCGACTGGAGAATCGTAACTGCATTAATTGCGGGCTTTATGGCAAAAGAAAGTGTAGTTTCTACGCTAACAGTATTAACTGCTGGAAATGTACTAGGAATATTAACGCCTCTTGGCGCATTAGCGTTACTTGTATTCTGCTTATTATACACTCCATGTGTTGCTGCGGTTGCGGCTATCAAGAGAGAGCTTGGCGGCGGCTGGGCAATAGGAATTGTCATTGGACAGTGTGCAATCGCTTGGGCATGCGCTATGGTTGTCAGATTAATCGGACTTGCGGTTGGAATAATTTAATACAAAAATTAAAGGTCATATATATCTTTTGAGCTACAGCTCGCCGAGGCATAAGCCTTGGCGAAAGCGCTCTTAAAGATAATATGACCTTTTTTAATTATGGATTCTTATGAAATTGTGTATTTTATAGGGATATAGATGTCTGTTTCTGAAACTTCCATTTCGTTCTGGCTATATGTCTTTCCGTCGATCATAACTGTTGGATTTTCAACCATTTGATAGAAGGAATATGGACAGATATTAACCTGCGCTTCGTAAGTCTTTCCTGATTCAAACTCTGTTCCTGTAACATCATTTTGCTCTGCATCAATCCAGTTGACACCGATGTAACAGTTTTCATAATTTTCCGCTAGAGTTAATTCACTAGTCATAGTTTCACCGGCTTTTGCCTTAGGAAGACCAGTAAGAGTGAACTTTTCTATAGGAGACAAAGTTGAGTATGATATATACTTGTTTAGAACAAACGGAGTGGAACCATCGTAACGGTCCATTATATCAATACCATTGCTAACTATTTCTAAATCTTCATCGAAGCTATAACCTTCGTTTGCTACGATGCCAGTATATAGAAGATATTTTAGGTTTTCTTCGAAAACTGTAGAGTTAATTTCTAGAACTTCATCTGAACCTATTTCTTGATATTCCCACTGAATATCAGTTGTAACTGCCCCTGCTAATTCGTTATCAGCAGCATCATAAACTACTACTTTTGGTGAAGCTATGCTTTTGCCTACGCCGAAGACGGAATCCATAACTTCAATCCTATGGATTTCTGTAGTAGTTGTGCTGTATCCGAATTCTAGCGTGCAAGTGGTCAATTTCCCGTCAATTGTATAGCCATAGGATATGCAGTTTTCTGGTACAAGTAATTCAAAAGATTCTTCGTTAAAGATATAGCCATCAGCTGCCGTAGCCACTGCAGTTAACATATATACTTTGTTGTCCGCAAAAGTATCATCTTCATAAGGAATATAGAACTGCTCGGAATCATCCCAAACGAGCCATTTAGTTTCGAAAGAAACTCCTTCTTGTTCTTGGAATGTGATGTTATGGTCTGCAACCTTTTCTCCTGCAACGGCAAAAGGAAGATCTATTGCGGTAATTGGCGCAACATCCTTTTTGGAGCAGCCAGCCAAGCAAAGCATTGAGACTATTAAGCAGAGTAATAGGAGTATAACAGATATTTGTCTTTTCATAGGGATAACCTCCTCGTATATTGTAATTCCATTATAGCGAAAAAGTTAAAAGACACAATACATACTTTGTATAGCACTTGGTAAAATGAATATTTTTTGAATATTTTACGTATAACGTGCCGAGGGTCGGATGGCTTGATCGTGCAAGGCGTAAGAAAGTGACTATGGAAAACAAATGGCTTTAAAAACGTGTAATTTCAATAGGTTTGGTATTTTTTTAACAAAACGTTAATGTGTATACAAAACACAGACAATAAAAACACCCTCGCAAAGGCGTTTTAGCTCGATAAAGCGTGAAATTGACTTTGTGAAGAATCGACAAAAAGTTGGTTAAAATCTAGTAAATTCAGCTAAAAGAGAAGAAAAAGTCATAGCAAAAAGCTTTTCAAAAAGGTATAATATAAGATACGAAATAATCGGTTAATGTGTGCATATTTATGCATGAGAAATAATAAAGAAACGAGGAATGTACTATGGCAGTATTTATTAACGGACGCGACTTAACAGTTGAAGAGGTAATTCGCGTATGTCGTAATAACGAAGAAGTACAGTTGACTGAAGAAGCTGTTGCAGCAGTAAAGAAGGCAAGAGCTTACATCGAAAAGAAACTGGAAGAAAAAGCTGTTATTTATGGATTAACAACAGGATTTGGTAAGTTTGCAAACGTAGTAATTGACAACGACCAGACTGAGCAGTTACAGAGAAACTTAATCATTTCTCATACTTGCGCAATGGGTAACCCATATCCAAGACATTTTGTAAGAGCTGCAATGTTACTTCGTTGTAACGCACTTGCAAGAGGTAACTCCGGTATTAGACTAGAAACTCTACAGACTCTATTAGACATGCTTAATAAGGGCGTTCACCCAATTATTCCTGAAAAGGGTTCCCTAGGTGCATCCGGAGACTTAGCTCCACTTTCCCACATCGCACTAGGACTTATCGGTGAAGGCAAAGTTGAATACAAGGGCGAAGTAGTAGACGCTAAGGTTGCTATGGCAGATGCAGGTATCACTCCTGTAGTTCTAGCGGCAAAAGAAGGACTTGCTTTAAACAACGGTACTCAGATGATGACTGCTGTTGGCGTAAACGTACTTTGGGATGCAATGAAGCTTCAGAAGGTTGCAGACATCGCTTGCGCATTAACAGGCGAAGCTCTTCACGCAATCAAGAAGGCTTATGACCACAAGGTTCATGACCTAAGAGGTCAGGAAGGCCAGAAGGTAGTAGCAGAAAATCTTCTTGCTTTACTTGAAGGTTCCGAAAATGCTTTACCATTACAGCCAACAAAGGTTCAGGACCCATATACATTAAGATGTATCCCTCAGATCCATGGTGCATCTAGAGACGCTATCAAGTACGCATACGAAAAGGTTTCCAACGAAATCAATGCGGTTACAGATAACCCACTTGTATTCCCTGATGAAGACGAAGTAATCAGCGGCGGTAACTTCCACGGTCAGCCAATGGCTTTAACTTTCGACTTCTTAAAGATCGCTATCTCCGAATTAGCTAACGTATCCGAAAGAAGAACAGAAAGATTAGTAAACCCTGCTTTATCCGAAGGTTTACCTGCATTCCTAACTAAGGACGGCGGCGTTTGCTCCGGATTCATGATTGCACAGTACGCAGCAGCATCCATGGTTTCCGAAAACAAAGTTTATGACCACCCTGCATGTGTTGACTCAATTCCATCTTCTGCAAATCAGGAAGACCACGTATCCATGGGTACAACTTCCGCAAGAACAGCTGCTATGGTTCTTGACAATGCACAGAAGGTTATCGGTATCGAACTTGCTGCAGCAGCACAGGGCGTATGGTTAAGACAGGAAATGGGCGAAAAGGGTATCGATCAGATGGCTCCAGCAACAAAGGCAGCTTATGACTTTATCAGAACTATTTCCGCTCCAATCGAAGAAGACGTAATTATGCACGACGAACTAGTTAAATTCGACGAAATGATTAAGGACGGAAGTCTTCTTGAAGCAGTTGAAAAAGTAGTAACTTTAAAATAAATCTATAATAATCCTTAAGGAGGAATAACATGTTAGATAACAGAGCAATTAACGAGGCAATGACAATCAAGTTAGGCAACGAATACCCTGACTATCCAGAGTTTGCTGAAGGTATCAGAAGAGCTCCAGATAGAGGGTTCAGACTAACAAAGGAACAGACTAAGATCGCATTAAAGAATGCACTTCGTTATGTACCTGAAGAATTACACGAAAAGCTTGCTCCTGAATTTATGGAAGAGCTTACTACAAGAGGCAGAATTTATGCTTACAGATATAGACCAGATGAAATCATCACAGGTAAGCCAATTTCCGAATACAAGGGTAAGTGCCTTGCAGGTAAGGCTTTCCAGGTTATGATTGACAACAACCTTGACTTCGAAGTAGCTTTATATCCTTACGAATTAGTTACATACGGTGAAACTGGTCAGGTTTGCCAGAACTGGTTACAGTACAGATTAATCAAGAAGTACTTAGAAGAAATGACAGAATACCAGACTCTAGTAGTAGAATCTGGTCACCCACTTGGCTTATTCCCATCAAAGCCATCTGCTCCAAGAGTAATCATCACAAACTCCATGATGATCGGTATGTACAACAACCTAGAAGACTGGGAAATCGCAGAAGAAATGGGTGTTGCTAACTACGGTCAGATGACTGCAGGTGGCTGGATGTATATCGGACCTCAGGGTATCGTTCACGGTACATTCAACACAATCCTAAACGCTGGTAGAAAGTACCTAGGCGTTTCCGAACAGGGAGACTTAGAAGGTCACACATTCGTATCCTCCGGTCTTGGCGGTATGTCTGGTGCTCAGCCAAAGGCTGCTAACATTGCAAACGCTGTTGGTATCTTTGCAGAAGTTGACCTTTCCAGAATCGAAACTAGACACAACCAGGGTTGGGTAGACGTAATCATGGACGACCTTGATGAAATCTTCAAGTTAGCTAACGAAAAGGTTGCAGCAAGAGAATCCATCTCCATCGCTTACCACGGTAACATCGTAGACTTACTAGAAGCAGCAGTTGAAAAGGATTTCCATATCGACTTATTATCCGACCAGACTTCTTGCCACAACGTATACAACGGTGGTTACTGTCCAGTAGGAATGTCCTTCGAAGAAAGAACTAGACTTCTTGGCGAAGACAGAGACAAGTTCTGTGAAGAAGTTGATAAGACATTACATAGACACTACAAAGCAATCAAGGGACTTACTGAAAAGGGAACTTACTTCTTCGACTACGGTAACTCCTTCATGAAAGCTATGTACGATGCAGGAATCAAGGAAATCTCCAAGAACGGATACGACGATAAGGACGGATTCATCTGGCCTTCATACGTAGAAGATATCATGGGTCCTGTATTATTCGACTACGGCTATGGTCCATTCAGATGGGTTTGCTTATCCGGTAAGCCAGAAGACCTTGACGCAACAGACAAGGCTGCTATGGACTGCATCGATCCAACTAGAAGAGCTCAGGATAGAGACAACTGGGTATGGATCAGAGACGCTAAAGAAAACAAGTTAGTTGTAGGTACTCAGGCTAGAATCCTTTACCAGGATGCTGAAGGTAGAACTAACATCGCTCTTAAGTTCAACGAAATGGTTAGAGAAGGTAAGGTTGGACCTATCATGATGGGTAGAGACCACCACGACGTATCCGGTACTGACTCTCCATTCAGAGAAACTTCCAACATCAAGGACGGTTCCAACGTAATGGCTGACATGGCTGTACAGTGCTTCGCTGGTAACGCAGCAAGAGGTATGTCCTTATGCGCACTTCACAACGGTGGTGGCGTAGGTATTGGTAAGTCCGTAAACGGTGGTTTCGGTCTATTACTTGACGGTAGCGAAAGAACTGACGAAATCATTAAGTCCGCTATGATGTGGGACGTAATGGGTGGCGTTGCTAGAAGAAACTGGGCTAGAAACGAAAACGCTCTTTCAACATCCGTTGAATACAACAAGAACTACGCTGGCAAGGGTCACATCACAATCCCTTACATCGCTGGCGATGAATTAGTAAACGAAATGGTTGAAAAATTCGTTAAATAGGAGAAAATAAATGGCTAAGTTATTAGTTAAAAATATTGGGGTTCTGCAGACACCTGTAGGAAGCTTTAGCCACAAGGGTAAGGCTCAGGGCGAAAATCTAAAATTACAGGATGCAGCAGTACTTATTGAAGACGGTATTATCACAGCTATTACAGAAGGCGGTCAGCTTCCTTGCTCCGAGGAGGAAGCTGATACCGTTGTTGATGCTGAAGGTAACCTAGTAACACCGGGTCTTGTAGAAGGACACACTCACCTTGTTTTCGGAGGATACAGACAGAACGAAATCCCTCTAAAGCTAAAGGGTGCAGGATACCTTGATATCCTAAGAGCTGGTGGCGGTATCATGGATACTGTTAGAAAGACTAGAGCAGCTTCTTTCGAAGAACTTTACGAAAAGACAGAAGGTTTCTTAGATGAAATGATGGGTCTTGGTGTAACTACATGCGAAGGTAAGAGTGGCTATGGTCTAGACCTTGAAACAGAAATCAAGCTTCTTGAAGTTTTAAAGAAGCTAAACGAAGACCATCCAATGGATGTCGTTTCCACATTTATGCCTGC
>JAFYLX010000078.1 GCA_017556895.1 Bacillota bacterium
CTGATGGCGGTTTCATCAGATACGGTTTAGTTAGAAACTACGATGTATTAGTTAAAGGTTCAGTCCCTGGCCCTACTAAAAGATTAGTAATTCTTAGACAAGCTATCAGACCTAAGAAAGCTGATGAAGCAGCTCCTCAAATCGAATTTATTAGTACTGCTTCTAAACAAGGTGTATAAAAGGGGAGAGTCAAATGAAAGTTAATGTTTATTCAATTCAAGGGGAAGTAAAAGAAGAAATCGAACTTCCTGCTATTTTTAATGAAGAATACAGACCTGACCTTATTAAAAGAGCAGTTCTTTCCGCTCAGTCTGCTAGAATTCAACCTTGGGGTAATGACCCTATGGCAGGTAAAAGAACTTCTGCAGAATCTTGGGGATCTGGTAGAGGTGCAGCTATGGTACCTAGAATCAAAAGCGGTGCTAGAGCAGCATTCGTTCCACAAGCTATTGGCGGAAGAAAAGCTCACCCTGTAAGAGCTGAAAAGAATCATCATGAAAAAATCAACAATAAGGAAAGAAGATTTGCAATCAGATCTGCTGTTGCAGCTACTACCAATGAAGAATTGGTTGCTGGCAGAGGTCACAAAATTGAAAATCTCGAACAAGTTCCTGTAATTGTTGAAGATGATTTGGAAACTGTTAAAACTGCTAGTGAAACTCGTGAAATCTTTAAAGCATTAGGAGTTTACGATGATATCATTAAAGCTAAAAACAGTAAACATATAAGAGCAGGTAGAGGAAAAACAAGAGGACGTAAATACAAATCCAGTAAAGGACCTTTAGTTGTTGTAGCTGAAGACAAAGGCATTGGCTTAGGTGCAAGAAACCATGCTGGTGTTGAAGTTGTCGCTGCAGAAAACTTAAATGCTGAATTATTAGCACCTGGTACTCATGCTGGTAGGTTAACTATTTATACTAAGTCCGCTGTTGAAAAATTAGGAGGATTATTCCAATAGATTCTACAGAAAGAATTTATTAGGTATAAAGAAGGTGGATATTTATGGATCCTTATAAAATTATTGTTAAACCTCATGTAACTGAGAAGACTATGAATTTAATTGATCAAAACAACGAACTTGCTTTTGTTGTTAGAAGAACATCTACAAAAGCTCAAATCAAAAAAGCTTTTGAACAGTTATATGACCAAGAAGTGGCAAGAGTAAACACTCACATTACTTCTAAAGGTGTAAAATTAGCTTATGTCAAACTTGTAGAAGAAGGCGAAGCTGAAGATGTAGCTGTTAAAATGGGAGTATTCTAAGGAGGATTGATTATGGGAAAACGATTAATACACCAACGTAGAGGAAGAGGAACTCCTGCTCATCGTGTTGCTTCTCACAGATTCAAAGATAAAATCCAATACAGAGCATACGATGACTTAGAAAAAGAAGGAAGTTTAAAAGGTAAAGTCGTAGAAATCATTCACGACCCTGCAAGAACTGCTCCTATCGCTTTAGTTAAATTCGAAAATGGTGAAAAAAGACATATTTTAGCTCCAGAAACCATTCAAGTTGATGATGATATCGAATGCGGTATTTCAGCACCAATCAGTTTCGGTAACACTTTACCATTAGCTGAAATCCCTGAAGGTACTCCAATCTACAATATTGAAAACACTCCTGGTGACGGAGGTCGTTTCGTAAGATCTTCTGGAACTTATGCTTCTTTAATTACTCACGACGCAACTCAAGCTGTTGTAGAATTACCATCTGGTGAATTGAAATCTTTCCATCCTCAATGCCGTGCAAGTATCGGTGTTGTAGCAGGTGGAGGAAGAAAAGAAAAACCTTTCCTCAAAGCAGGTGTCAGATGGCATGCTTATAAAGCTAAAGGTAAGAAGTTTATGACTGTTAGAGGAGTAGCAATGAACGCTGTTGACCACCCTCACGGAGGAGGTAACAGACAACACCCAGGTCGTCCTACTACTATTTCAAGACACGCACCACCTGGAAGAAAAGTCGGTTCAATTGCAGCTAAACGTACTGGAAAAAGAAGATAATTTAAGGAGATGTGTCATTGGCTAGAAAAATATTTAAATACAGAGGATATACTATTGAAGAATTAAAAGAAATGTCCTTGGAAGAATTTATTGAACTTTTACCAGCAAGACAAAGAAGATCCTTAAAAAGAGGATTCTTACCAAGACAACAGTCTGTGTTGGATAAAATGAGAAAATTACAAAAATTAGATAAGAAAGGTGGAAAACCAGTAGTTGTTAGAACTCACTGTAGAGATATGATTGTTATTCCTGAAATGGTAGGAACCACTTTTGGAATCTACAATGGTAGAGACTTTGTTGAAGTAACTTTCACTCCTGAAATGTTAGGTTGCTTCTTTGGTGAATTTGCACCAACCAGAGCTAGAGTTCAACACGGTGACCCTGGTATGGGAGCTACTAGATCATCTATGTTTGTACCACTTAAATAAGGAGATTATAACATGGCAAAAAACAAATACGCTTATAACAATGCTGATGCTGATGAATCAAAAACAGCACGTGCTATGGCAAGATCCCTTAAGGTTTCTCCAAAACATTGCGTTGAAATTTGTAGTGCAATCAGAGGCATGGATGTTGCAAAAGCTAAAGCATACTTAAATGATGTTATTGATATGAAGAAGGCTGTTCCTTTCAAAAGACACAACAGAGATGTTGGTCACAGAAAAGGCATGAAAGGTTGGGCTGCTGGAAGATACCCTGTAAAAGCTTCTAAAGCAATTTTAAATGTTATTGAAAATGCAGAAGCAAATGCTGAATACAAAGGTATGGATGTGGAAAACCTCAAGATTGAACATATTTCTTCCCACAGAGGTATGGTGATTAGAGGAGCTAGACCAAGAGCATTTGGTAGAGTAACTCCATTCAATACTCCAACTACCCATATTCAAGTAGTCTTAGTGGAGGCTTAAATAATGATAGAAAAAGATTTCGTTACAGAAGGTCTCAGAAGAACCAGAATTGATGAATATTTAGAAAAAGAACTTGAAAGAGCAGGTTACGGAGGAATGGAAATCCAAGTAACTCCTTTAGGAACTATGGTTGTCGTTTACGCAGAAAGACCTGGTATGGTAATTGGTAGAGGCGGAAAAACCGTAAGGGCAATTACCCAAAACCTCAAGACCAAATTTGACTTGGACAACCCACAAGTTGAAGTTAAAGAAGTAAGTGTTCCTGAATTAAATGCTAGAATCATGGCTTCTAAAATTGCAAACATGCTTCAAAGAGGTATGCACTTTAGAAGAGTGGCTTATTCTACTATTCGCAAAATCATGGGTGCTGGAGCTCAAGGAGTAGAAATAACCATTTCCGGTAAGATTAGAGGATCAAGATCTGCCGTTGCTAAATTTACTGAAGGATACATCAAGAAATGTGGTGAACCTGCAACTAGATTTGTAACTGAAGGTTTTGCAACTGCACCTTTAAAACCTGGTGTTTTAGGTATTGTAGTTAGAATCATGCCTCCTGAAGCAATCTTGCCTGATAAAGTGGATATCATTGCTCCTGTTGAAGAAGAAGTTGTTGAAGATGTTGTAGAGGAAGTAGCTGAAGAGGATATCGAAGAAGTAGCTGAAGAAGAAGTTGCTGAAGAGGATATCGAAGAGGTTGAAGAAGATTTAGAAGAACTTGAAGAAGATCTTGAAGAAATCGAAGCTACTGAAGAAGATGTCGAATAAATAACCCTAAGTGAGTTGAAATAATGGCAATTTTAAGAAGTAAAGAAATTTGGGAAATGGAAATTGAGGACATCGAAGAAAAATTGGTGGAACTCAAAGCGGAACTCGCTAAAAACGTTTCTAAAAGTGCTGCTGCAGGTGTTAATGAAAACCCTGGTAAAATTAGAGAACTCAAAAGGACTATTGCTCGTGTTCTTACAATTATGAACCAAAAACAGAAGGAGAATTAAATGTCAAAAATCTGTGATGTATGTGGACTTCCTGAGGAACTTTGTGTTTGTGAAGAAATCGCAAGGGAAGTACAATCTGTAAAAGTATTTACAGTAAGAAGAAGATTCGGTAAACTTATGACTATTGTCGAAGGAATAGATGAACATGATATAGATATTAAGGAGCTTACCAAAACTCTTAAAGCCAAATGTGCCTGTGGAGGCACTGCCAAAAAGGGTCAAATTGAACTTCAAGGAGATCATAAGGCTAGAGTTAAGGAAGTCTTGTCTGAAATGGGATTCTCTTCTGACACTATTGAAATCAGAGATTCTGATAAGAAATACAATAAGAGAAGAAGACACTAGCTAAGTTATTATCTTGCACATACTGAGGCTTAGAATGATAAGCTCAAAAAACATATTCTATCATGAATTAATTGGGTTAGAACTTAAAGTTGTTGACAGTTCAAATCCATCTTTAATAGGCCTTAGGGGCACTGTTATTGATGAGACTAAAAAAACCTTATTGATTGAAGTTGTTGAGGAATCTGGAAATGAAGACTTCTCTAGAGAACCTGTAGATGAATCTTCTAATGAAAACCTATCCTCTTCAAAAATTAATAATGGA
>JAFYLX010000079.1 GCA_017556895.1 Bacillota bacterium
GTTCATCGATATCATCACCTTCAAGCATTACTCTTACTAAAGGTTCTGTACCGGATGGTCTGATAAGAACTCTGCCGTTTCCAGCCATCTGAGCTTCAATGTCAGCGATCATAGCTGCAACTTCAGCATCTTTCATATATGTCTTCTTATAATCATTGTTGATTCTAGCATTCACAAGAACCTGTGGGAAGATTTCGATTTCTTCTGCTAATGCGGAAAGAGTTTTGTCGCTTCCTTTGATTGCATCCATAAACTGAAGTGAAGATAATACACCGTCACCAGTAGTTGCATATTCTCTAAAGATAATATGTCCGGACTGTTCACCACCGATTACACAGCCAGTTTCAAGCATGCTTTCAAGAACATATCTGTCCCCAACGCCTGTAACTTCAACTTCAATGTCAGATTCCTTCATTGCCTTGTGGAAACCGATGTTACTCATTACGGTAACAGTTACCTTGTTTTCTGCAAGTCTGCCCTGTTCCTTTAAGATACGAGCACAAATTGCGATAACTCTGTCACCATCGATAACCTGCCCCTTTTCGTCTACAACGATAAGTCTATCAGCGTCCCCATCGTATGCAAGGCCGATGTCCGCATTCATTTCCTTAACTTTTTCTGCAAGCTTTTCAGGGTGTGTTGATCCGCATCCATCGTTAATGTTGATTCCATTAGGATTGTTCCCGATAACTGTAACGTTTGCGCCTAATGCTTCATAAACTTTCGGTGCAATTTCGTATGCTGCACCATTTGCACAGTCAAGTACAATGTTCATTCCATCTAGTCTAAAGTCTACAGTTTCTAGTAAGTGTTCTACGTAGATTTCAGCCGCTGATTCTGAAGCATCGTCACATGTACCGATTAAATCGCCAGTGATATGGCTGTTTACATCAATGCTGCTGATGATAATATCTTCAATTTTTTCTTCAAGCAAATCATCAAGCTTGTATCCTTCGCCGTTGAAGAACTTAATGCCGTTGTATTCGAATGTGTTGTGAGATGCACTGATTACAATACCAGCATCCGCATTGTAGTATTTTGCAAGATAAGCAACAGCCGGAGTAGTAATAACGCCAACCTTGATTACATCGCCGCCAACTGCCAGGATACCTGCTGTTAATGCATTTTCTAGCATGTCTCCTGAAATTCTTGTGTCTTTGCCTATGATAACTTTTGGTCTATCGTTCTTATTTTTTAAAACGAAAGCACCCGCCTTTCCTAGGTTGAAGGCTAATTCAGGTGTTAGTTCCTTGTTTGCAATACCTCTAACACCATCAGTACCAAAAAGTCTACCCATGATATATATCCCTTTCTTTTATATCAATTATTTTTTTGTAATTACTATCTTTATTTCTTCAGTTGAAGGCTTGATTGATACAAAATTCTTACTGCATTCAACCTTAACCTTAACTGTATGTGTTCCTTTTTCTAAATCCTTGACATCAGCCGTAATATCAAAGACAGAGATATCAAGATCCTTTAAATCACTTTCTTTTCCTTGAACTGTAATAGTAAAGTCCGTTATATCTATTTCGTAAGTGTAATCATTCGCCGCATTTAGAAGTTTAACTGCATCATTTGGTACCTTTAGAACCTCTTTGCTGTATTCTTTTACGATGACTTCCGCATATAGATTGTTGGAATCCGTACTTACCTGAACTCCTTCAGGAAGAATAGGAACAATAGTGGCTCTAGTGTCTTCTTTGTATACGCTTAAGTCAATTTCTTCACACTTAATAGAAGTGATTTCTGACAGAATATCATCTTCACCCTTTATAACTATTGTCTTTGGAAGAATAACGCTTCTTTCATAGTCTGAAGCATCTGTACCTACAACAGGTACTTCAAGGTTAACAGTCTTCTTATGGTGCATTACAGCTGTCACATTAGTAGAATAGCTTTCGAGATTCACTCCTTCTACTAAGTTTCCAGCTTCATCAACCGGCTGCAGTTCAGCACTCAAAGTCTTCATAGTATTACCAATATTCGAAGCATCTATAACCGCATTAATATGATGTACTCTGCCAACAAGTGATTTAGCACCAGACACCTTAATATTATCTTCAGCAATGTCGATGATGTATGGTTCTATATCGTCTTCAAGTTCCCCAACAGTAGTCACTTTAACTTCTTTTCTTACGGAAATAAGTTGATCAATATTTACTGTGATTTTATTAGTACTTATGTTTGTAATTTCGACCTTATCTGGACCTTTAACATTAAGTCTCACAACATTGCTACCTAGTTCTAGTGCTTCTACGTCTGCAGTTACCTTAAAATCGCTTTGCTTAATCTTAGTAGCCTCTGTTCTAGCCCCAGACACAGTAATATTGATTGTAGTATCACTACAATCTAGCACGACCTTATTATAACTTTCTAACGCTTCTTCGTTTACAAAAGTAATTGGCACATCCTTTACCGTTACACTCGTAGTTGGGTTAACATCACCAAGAACGTATGCCCACAGTGAAACAGCAATGATGATGGCAAAAACTATATTTAAATTCTTATTCTTCAGCATCTTTTTCACCCCTGAATACTCTTATTAATGCTTCCGTAAATAGGCCCTTTTGTTCTTCCTGTAAGTACAAGCCTAACAAGATTTTTTCTATTCGTTTTACGTCTACGAATCTCGTCAGTTCCCCGTTTTGTGCAAGTGAAATTACACCTGTTTCTTCTGAAACGATGATTACCAAAGCATCAGAGGCTTCAGTAATACCAATTCCGGCTCTATGTCTAGTGCCTAATTCCTTGCCTAGTTTCTTATTCTGTGTTAGAGGTAACACGCATCCGGCCGCATATAATCTGCCTCCACGTATAATCATCGCCCCGTCGTGTAACGGTGCCCCTTCGTAGAAGATATTGCCAATCATTTCTGCAGAAATCGCAGCATCGATAACAGTACCTGTTTCTACGATATCGTTAAGTGCAGTTTCCTTTTCGATTACCATTAAAGCACCTGTTCTTGATGCAGACATAGCTTCAACAGCCTTAGAAATATCAGTTACGATCTTCTTGGCTTCTTCCTTATTTACATCCCCCGCAATATTGATTAATTTGCTTCTGCCTAACTTTTCTAAAGCTCTTCTAAGTTCAGGCTGGAATAAAACTACTAGTGCCAGTAACCCAACTGTCATTAAGTTAGATAAAATCCAATGCAATGTGTATAGATGGAATATATCTGATAAAAGTGTTACTACAACCAACACAAGTAGCCCCTTCGCTAGCTGCTCTGCTCTTGTTTCTCTGATGAAACCAAGAACCTTGTAAACTAGAAAAGCGACTATGGCAATATCCAATATGTCTGTCACTCCTATGCTTGACACAATGTTGTTAAAAAACGTTCCCATACTCTCAAAAAATGTTCCCATATTCTCAAAATATCCTTTAATTTATTCCCAAATATTATACTCTTAAAATGTGTATTTTTCAAGTAAATTACAAGTATATTAAGAGTCGATTACATGGAAAAAGGAGCTGTCGCTCCAGTTAACTTTTGGTAAACCGATACGCCAGCTCCTTCTCTTTTCAACTTAGTATGTAGTTTCAAGTAATCCGTAATCGCCGTCTTCTCTCTTGTAAACAACGTTTACGCTGTCAGTTTCTACATTTAGGAAAACGTAGAAGCTATGTCCTAATAATTCCATCTGCATTGTTGCTTCATCAACACCCATAGGAACTAGTTCGAACTTCTTAGTTTTAACAACTTTTGCTTCTTCCTGTTCTTCTACTTCAGGAATCATTTCAAATCTAACTGATTCGTTGGATTTGTTCTTCTTCTGCATCTTGTCTTTATATTTAGACACCTGCTTAGCTAGCTTATCGCCAACTGTGTCGATACAATCGAAAATGTCCTGTTCAACATCTTCCGCTCTGAAAATAGTGCCTTTAACAACGATTGTAGCTTCCAATTTAACTTTATCTTTTTCTGGATGCATTACGATGTTAGCTCTAGTATCTTCTGCGAAATACTTGCCAAACTTTTCAAACTTCTTATCGATAGCTTCCTGAATCTTGTCACTTACAGTAATATTTTTACCTGTTACGATAATCTTCATAATAGTGACCTCCTATGCTTTACTAAATTGTTAAGCACATTATACCACATATAGTATAAAAAGGAAATGGTATTAACGAGAATTATATAAAAAGAGTTATTCTCAAAAAATAAAAAAAGGTTGCTTAGCTGACCTGGTCTTTGACCCCACACTCGCCTTGACCCGCTTTGCGGAGGACTTACTTCTAAGGTACGCCATGATCACTGCCCGATCTCTTGCGTGACAGCTTACGTGGATCCTTTTGCCCGCACCTGGCTTGGATTTGCAACCACAGACCTAAGCAACGCTCCTATTTTACCATCAAATGATGCCTATTACCAGCAAAAAGTAACGTTAAAACGTATATTTTTTTAGCACCACTTTCTTTTAGCGTTTTGGCGCAGGAATTTGCAGTAGCACCTGTCGTATAGATGTCATCAAGAATGATTATTTTGCTATTCTTTACCTTATTAACCTTGTGTGCA
>JAFYLX010000080.1 GCA_017556895.1 Bacillota bacterium
ACTGTAGCTAGAATCCTAGCGGATGTCTATAAGCAGATGGGTGTTCTTTCCAAAGGTCATCTGGTAGAGGTGGACCGTTCAGATCTAGTTGCAGAATTTATCGGCCAGACTGCGGTTAAGACGCAAAAGAAGATTGAAGAGGCAATGGGCGGAATCCTATTCATTGACGAAGCCTATACTCTAAACAAGGGCGGCAATGACTTCGGTCAGGAAGCAATCGATACAATTCTTAAGGAAATGGAAGACCACAGAGACGATTTCATCGTAATCGTTGCAGGCTATTCCGGCCTTATGAGCGAGTTTATCGAAAGTAACCCTGGATTAAAATCCAGATTTAATACATATTTACACTTCCCAGACTACAAAGCTGATGAGCTTAAGCAGATTTTCAAGGGTATGTGTAATAAATATAGTTTAGTTCTTACTAAAGAGGCTGACGAAGCGGCAAACGAACACATCGATCAGATGGTTAAGTTTAAAGACGAGAATTTCGGCAATGCTCGTGATGCTAGAAACTTCTTTGAAAAAGTAATTGCGAAGCAGGCTACAAGAGTTAATGTCGATGGCCAGTTCTCTAAAGAAGAACTTATGACAATCACGGCAGAAGACATCATTCCTTACGTATTTGGAGCTAACGACGTTCAGCTTGCAGAAGCTCCGGATGAAACAAACAAGATTAGTCCTAGAGATGAGCTTTATTCACTAACTGGTCTTGATGACGTAAAAAAAGAAGTAGAGAGCATTGTTGACCTTGTGAAGTTCCAGCAGCTTAGAGAGGAACGTGGCCTTAAGGGTGTTGCAGTATCTAAGCATATGGTATTTACGGGTAATCCTGGTACAGGTAAGACTACTGTAGCTAGAATACTTGCCGGATTCTTTAAGGAACTTGGAATCCTTTCCAAAGGCCATATCGTAGAAGTTGACCGTGCGGACTTAGTAGCAGAATATATTGGACAGACTGCCGTTAAGACGCAAAAAAAGATAAAAGAAGCTTTAGGCGGAATTCTATTTGTAGACGAAGCCTATACTTTGAATAATAAGAGCGAGAAGGATTTCGGGCAGGAAGCAATAGACACAATACTAAAAGCGATGGAAGACCATAGAGACAATCTAATCGTTATTGTTGCAGGTTACTCCCATCTAATGGACGAATTTATCGAAAGTAACCCTGGTCTAAAGTCAAGATTCACTTCATATTTACACTTCGCGGATTATAGTGCAGATGAGCTAAAGACTATCTTTAGAGGAATGTGTGCTAAGAACGGACTTGAACTTACACCTGAGGCAGAAGCTAATATGTGCGAACACATTGACCAGATGGTTAAGTATAAAGACGAAAACTTCGGTAATGGCCGTGATGTTAGAAACTTCTTCGAAAAGGTTCTTGCAAGACAGGCAACTAGAGTTGCGATGAACAAAGAACTAAAAGACGAGGATTTCGTTAAACTAGTCGGTGAAGACATTATGCCGTATGTTTTCGGCAAGAATACAGTTCAGCTAGCAGAGGCTCCAGATATGGAAGAAATCGATCCAGAAGCTGAATTAAATGCACTTGTAGGACTTGAAAGCGTTAAGCTTGAAGTTCAGAGCGTGGTTGGACTTGCTAAACTTCAGCAGATCCGTGAAGAAAGAGGTCTTAAGGTAGCCGCTACTTCCAAGCATATGGTATTCACAGGTAACCCTGGTACTGGTAAGACTACTGTAGCGAGAATCTTAGCCGCATACTTCAAGGAAATGGGTATTTTATCCAAAGGACATCTTGTTGAAGTCGATAGATCTGATTTAGTTGCAGAATATATTGGACAGACTGCTGTAAAGACTCAAAAGAAGATTAAGGAAGCCCTTGGTGGAATCTTATTTATTGACGAAGCCTATACTCTAAATAAAGGTGGAAAGGACTTTGGTCAGGAAGCAATAGATACAATTCTAAAGGCCATGGAAGACCATAGAGATAACTTAATTGTAATCGTTGCAGGCTATTCAGACCTTATGAACAAGTTCATCGAAAGTAATCCTGGTCTAAAATCAAGATTCAACAAGTATATTAACTTCCCTGATTACGATCAGTTCGAGTTAATTCAGATCTTCGAAGGTTTATGCAAAAAATATGGTTTAATCGTTACACCTGAAGCACAGGCGGTGGCAGATGAATACATCACTAAGATGGAAGCGGATAAAGATGCCAACTTTGGTAATGGTCGTGATGTTAGAAACTTCTTCGAAAAGGTTCTTGAAAAACAGGCCCTTCGTGTAACGCAGTTAACTGGTGCAACAGATGATGATTATTTGACTCTTTTAAAAGAAGACATCATCCCATATATACCAAAGAGTAATAATGTTAAGGTAAAAGAAAAGAAAATCGGATTCGTATAAAAGGCATTTAGAATATCTTTTACACTAATTTAAAAACAAATTAAAAAGGACACACATATATCATGCGGAGCGCTTTCGCAAGGGCGTAGCCCACATCGAGCTGTAGCTCAAATGATAAAATGTGTGTCCTTTATTAATGTTTATTTACTTACCGCAGCACTTCTTGTACTTCTTGCCGGATCCGCAAGGACATGGATCGTTTCTGCCAGGTTCCTTTTCCTTAACTACTGTTCTGGATCTCTTGAATTCCTTAACGATTTCGATTCTAGCGTCTGTTGATAGAACGTCGTCCCATTCTTCTAAAGTGTAAAGGTATTCAGCTTCAGCCTTTAACATGTTGAAGAATAATGCTTCGAAATCAACATCTAAATCGATTGCAGTTTCTTCTGTCATGTTTTCTAATTCGTTAGCTGTTCTTAAGCTTGTGTTAATACCATCTAAGAATCCCATGAAGATTACTGGTCTAACTTCGAACTTTTCGGATAATTCCTTGATTGTTCCAGCTAGGTGAGTGTCCTTGTTTGCTAGGATGTGCTGGTAAATCTTTGTTTCAGCTCCGGAGTATTCTTCCCAGAAAGCTTCGAAAGTTTCTTCTGTCTGAGTTTCCATAAGCTCAGTCCACTGTTTGAATAATGTCATTTTGTTTCTCCTTTGTAATACCTAGTTATGTTAATTAAAACTTTGATTTCATGATGCTTAAGATGTCTCCACAAACTGCACTTCCTGTTGGAAGAGGGCCTGCGCCACGTCCGTAGAACATAAGCTCGCCAACCATGTCACCAGTAATATATACTGCGTTGAACTCGTTTGATACACCTGCAAGTGGGTGAGATGCATCAAGTTCTAATGGCTGAACGCTATATTCAACTTCGCCATCCTTAAGAACGGCTCTGCCGATTAACTTAATCTTCTTGTCAGCTTCTGTTGCTTTCTTAATGTCATCTGAAGTGATTTTGCTGATGCCAGTTGTAGGAATCTGATCTGGTCCAACAACCTTATCGAAGCATAGTGCCATTAAGATGGAAAGTTTGTTAGCAGCATCGATTCCCTCAACGTCAGCAGTAGGATCAGCTTCTGCGAAGCCCTTTTCCTGAGCGTCCTTAAGAACATCTTCGTAAGCTAGTCCTTCTTCAGTCATCTTTGTAAGGATGTAGTTTGTAGTACCGTTTAGGATACCCATAACTTCTACAAACTTGTTAGCCTGAAGAGCATTTGTAATAGCAGTTAAAACAGGAATACCTCCAGCAACGCTTGCTTCGAATAGGAATTCAACGTTGTTTTCTTTAGCTGTCTTAACTAGCTCTTCGTAGTTAGCAGCGATAGCAGCCTTATTAGCACTTACTACGTGCTTGCCGTTTCTCATAGCCTGTAGCATAAAAGAAGTAGCAGGTTCTATGCCGCCAAGCATTTCAACTACGATATCAATATCGTCATTATTAAGAATTTCATCAGGATCTACAGTGATGATTGATTCTGGTGCTTCAGCAAAACGCTTTTTGCCTTTGCTTCTTGCTAGAATCTTCACAACCTCTGGAGATACTCCGATTCTTTCTTCGATAATTGCCTTATTTTCAGTAAGAATTCTATAAGTTCCTCCGCCTACATTACCAAAACCAAGTAGGCCTATTTTTGCGGTTTTCATAAACTTTACCTCCGAATAATCACATTCTTGAAATTATATACTAGAATTTAAATTTTGTCTTTATTTTTTTGCAAAATTTGTTATTATTTTATTGATATAAATAATTAAAATCGGAGGAAGTATGAGTATTAATATCGTTTTTGTAAATCCAGAAATTCCGCCTAACACAGGCAATATTGCAAGAACTTGTGCTGCAACAGGTACAAAGTTACATCTTGTAAAGCCGTTAGGTTTTAATATAGACGACAAATCAGTAAAAAGAGCTGGACTTGATTACTGGCCTTATGTTGACTTAGAAGTGCACGAAAGTCTAGACGACTTTATGGCTAAGTATGGAAATGAGAGATTATGGCTTGCTACTACAAAGGGTGCGAGCGTTTATACAGAGGTTGAGTACAAAGATGGGGATTTCATCCTTTTCGGCAGAGAAACCGCTGGTCTTCCAAAGGAATTTGTAGAATCCCTTCCTGGTAGAGGCGTTAGAATCCCAATGAGTGTAGACACTAGAACACGTTCATTTAATCTATCCAATTCAGCTAATATTATTCTGTTCGAGGCACTAAGACAACTTGGTTTTCCAGGCCTTAAATAGATGTTTCTGTTGAAATGGATGTAAGTATTTGGTATAATATTTGCATGAGTATGAAATTAGGTTATGTGTTAACAATTGAACAGAAACAGCAACTGACTATGACGCCTGAATTGATTCAGGCTATCCGCATATTGCAGTTTAATACTCAGGAACTGGATTCTTTTGTTCAGGAAGAAATTCTTGAAAATCCTGTACTTGAGTTTGATAAAAAACGCGTTGTAAGCTTAGCATCACTTCATGAGAATTTGAGCGATGGCTATGAGGATCCAGGTTTTAAGCAGTGGCAGTATTCTAAAGACAAGGAAGAATATTCTTTTGAGCAGTTTACTAGTAAAGAAGAAACCTTAGAAGATTACTTGCTTTTACAGCTTACATTTTCTAAATTGAAAGATTTAGATTTGAAAATTGGCAGATTCCTTGTTGAAGCTATTGACGAGAATGGATATTTGACGGTGTCTTGCAAGCAAGTTGCTAAAGCTTTTGACATTGAAGAAGAACGAGTAGAAAAAATTCTCGATGTGATTCAGACGTTTGAGCCTCTCGGCGTTGGCGCTCGTGATTTGAAGGAATGTCTAATAATTCAGCTTGCAGCAAAGGGTCTTCTTGAAGATGCAGTTGAATATATTATAAATAATCATTTAGAAGATCTAGGCGAAAACAAGCTTAGCAAGGTCTCAAAGGCGACGGGTATTCCTGTTGGACAGGTTCAGATGGTCTGTGACATCATTAGAACTTTAGAGCCAAAGCCTGGCAGAAGCTTTTCTACTGGCGAAAGCATCAAGTATATCACACCTGATGTTATCGTAGAGAAAGTAAACGACGACTATGTTGTTGTCAGCAATGAGACAAGCATACCGCATTTAAAAGTAAGTTCTTATTATTCTTCTCTTGCTGATCAGTATAGAAATGATGAAGAACTTGCCAAATAACTCAATGATAGATTAAGCTCTGCTTTTTGGCTTATTAAAAGTATTGAGCAGAGAAAACGCACTATTTACAGCGTGGCTAATGCTGTAGTACAACATCAGAAGGAATTCTTTGAAAAGGGTTCCAAATTCTTGAAGACTCTGACATTAAAACAAGTTGCAGAGTCTATTGGCATGCATGAATCGACTATTTCAAGATCTGTTAACGGTAAATACATGCAGACGCCAAGGGGAATATTCGAAATTAAATATTTTTTCTCAAGTGGAATTACTAGAGACGATGGCGAGGGTCTTTCTTCCAACAGTATAAAAACTATGATTAAAGAAATTATAGATAATGAAGACCATACTAAGCCATATAGCGATCAAGATATTGTTGGTTTCCTAAGTGAAAAGGGTATAGAAATTTCTCGTCGTACTGTTGCAAAGTACAGAGAAGGAATGAATATTTTATCTTCATCAAAAAGAAGAAGATATTAATATATTAAATTTATTAATTTTATTAACTATTGTCATTATATAAAGAGAGTTTAGGAGGAATTAAAAATGGCGATTAAAGTAGGTATTAGTGGTTTTGGTAGAATTGGCAGAGTTGTTATTAGAGCAGCTATGGATATGCCTGAAATTGAAATTGCAGCAATCAATGTAAGAAATGCTGACTTAGAGTATTTAGAGTATCAGTTAAGATATGACTCAACATTCGGTAGATTCCCAAGAGAACTTGGTCACTATGAAAACGGACTAATTATCGACGGTAAGAAGGTTCCTGTTTACAGTGAATCAGAAGCAATCAACATTCCTTGGAAAGAAGCTGGCGTTGAATACGTAGTAGAAGCAACTGGTGCTTACGTTACAACTGAAAAGGCTATGGACCACATCAAAGCAGGTGCTAAGAAGGTACTTATTTCCGCACCAGCAAAGGATAAGGAAACTCCAACTTTCGTATATGGTGTTAACCATGATACATACACAACAGATATGCACGTTGTATCCAATGCATCTTGTACAACTAACTGTTTAGCTCCAATGGCTAAGGTTATCGAAGATAACTGGGGAATTAAGGAAGGTTTAATGTCCACAATCCACGCAGCTACAGCTAAGCAGAAGGTAGTAGACGCTCGTTCCATGAAGGACTGGAGAACTGGTAGATCTGTATTTGGTAACGTTATTCCATCAACAACAGGTGCAGCTAAGGCTGTAGGTCTTGTAATTCCTTCCCTAAAGGGCAAGATGACAGGTATTTCCTACAGAGTTCCAACTTCCAACGTATCTGTAGTTGACTTAAACGTAGTATTAGAAAAGCCTGCTACATACGCTGAAATTTGTGCAAAGATGAAGGAAGCATCCGAAACATACATGAAGGGTGTTCTTGAATACGTAGATGATGAAGTAGTATCCGGCGACTTCGTTGGAGATCCATGTACTTCCATCTTCGACTCTAGAGAAGGTATCGAATTAAACGACCACTTCTTCAAGTTCATCGCATTCTATGATAATGAATTTGGTTACTCCAGCAAGTGCTTAGAAATGATCAAGTACATGCACAGCGTAGATAACAAATAAGAAAGGCTTTAAATATAATGAAAAAGACTGTTAGAGACATTGATGTAAAAGGCAAGAAAGTTATCGTTAGATGTGACTTTAATGTTCCTTTAAAAGAAGGTGTTATTACAGATGACACAAGAATCACTGCAGCTCTTCCTACTATTAAATACATGTTAGAAGAAGGTGCAGCTGTTATCTTAATGTCACACCTTGGCAGACCTGAAGGCGAAGCAAATATGAAGTATACTCTTGCTCCAGTTGCGGCTAGATTATCTGAACTTTTAGAAATGGAAGTTGAATTTGCTCAGTCTCCAGTAGTTGTTGACGAAGAAGTAAAGGCTAAGGCTGCTAGCTTAGAAGGCGGCAAAGTTATGCTTCTTGAAAACGTTCGTTTCAGAAAAGAAGAAACAAAGAACGGTGCAGAATTCGCTAAAGAATTAGCTTCCCTTGCAGAAGTATTTGTAAACGATGCATTTGGTACAGCTCACAGAGCTCATTCCTCCACAGCAGGCGTTGCAGATTATCTTCCTGCAGTTTCTGGCTTCCTTATCGAAAAGGAAATCCAGTTCCTAGGCGGAGCAGTTGAAAATCCAAAGAGACCTTTCGTTGCTATCATGGGCGGCGCTAAGGTTGGCGACAAGATTTCCGTAATTGAAAACTTATTAAAGAAGGTAGATACACTAATCATCGGTGGTGGTATGGCGTATAATTTCTACACGTCAAGGGGTTTA
>JAFYLX010000081.1 GCA_017556895.1 Bacillota bacterium
GTACTTCACCGCAGAAATTAGGAATTCCTATGGAAAGCCAGCTACATGGCTGCGGGCTAAATTATCACGATTCATGCACGTCATCATACTTAAGAGGTAGAACGGTTGCAGTTTTCGGAAAGAGCGAAAAGGCCGTAGCCCACGCGGTAGTCTTGTCTGCACTGTGCAAAAAAGTGTATCTAATTCATCCCGACGGAATTTTAGACTGTCCTTCTGACAAAGTTGAAGTTTTAAAGAATTCCCCTAACGTAGTCCTATTGCCCCATACTTTGATTTACAATGTAGAGCGAAAAAACAAGAAAATTACTGGTATAAACATAATCGATAAAACCACAGGAAATCTTAGCTACTTAGACTGTGAAATTATATATGTTTCTAAAGATGATAAAGCGAATTCAAAGCTGTGTTTTCCATATATATTAACTAATAATAAAGAGTTTATTATTACGGATAAGAATCACAAGACTAATATAGACGGAATTTATGCCGCAGGGGGGATACGTTCTACTATACTAGATGAAAATTCTGGCTCATGTTGTACTAAAAATGCAAATATGGCAGCTACGGACGGTGCCATAGCTGCCATAAATGTTATTAAGTATATTGAGAGTTTATGATGGTATTTCTTTTTACTGTCTTCTAAGAATTTTGCCTGTTGTTGAAATAGTAATAACCTGAAGAGGAATAAACTTGCCGCTAGCTTCTACAGCCTTCTTAACTGCAAACTCGATACCACCACAGCAAGGTACTTCCATTCTAGTTACAGTTATGCTAGCAATATCGTTGTGTTTTATAATCTCTGCAAGTTTCTGACTGTAGTCTACAGCATCAAGCTTCGGACACCCGATTAATGTAACTCTATTTTTCATAAAGTCGTTGTGGAAACTTCCATAGGAGAAGCATGTACAGTCTGCAGCAATTAGTAGGTTTGCACCGTCATAATAAGGAGCCTGAATCGGAGCAAGCTTAATCTGAGGTGGCCAGTTCTGTAGCTGGCTATCAACTCTTGCAGGCTGAGCTTTAGGAGCAGTGCATCCCTGGCTTTCTTCCGCTTCAGCCGCACGTTTAGCCATGTTAACCTTAACCGCTTCTTCGTCATAAGCAAGAGCTTCTCTTTCTTCAAAGCTGATGGCACCAGTTGGGCATGCCGGAAGGCAATCTCCAAGTCCATCGCAATAATCATCTCTTAGCAAAGTCGCCACTCCATCCACCATACCAATAGCACCCTCGTGGCAAGCCGCAGCACATAGTCCGCATCCATTACATTTTGTTTTATCTATCTTTATAATCTTTCTAACCATTTTGATCCTCCTGTTCAATATTCTTAAAATACCCCTATATAATACTTCTCAAGCACATGTTGTATTTACAACGTAATTTTACTATAATAATAATATAAATTCCGTTGTTTTTCCAACGAAACTAAAATTTTATTATATTTTCCGCAAAATATTGTGACTAAATATTTAATGGGGTGAGAACATGCTTAAATATACAGATGACTTTAAAAAGGACGTCTTTAACTTATACCCAACCAAAGAGGTGAGTACGAACCACATACAATATGACAAGGTACCTCTGTTTGATGGTCTTGAGAATTCAGAGATAATGGGGCTATTAACATGTATGGGTGCTAGAATTAAGACAGTTGATAAGGATTACCCCCTTGCTATGGAAGGGGATCCTGTTAGCATGGTAGGAGTCGTGACTTCTGGTAAATTGCAAATATATAAAGACGATATGTGCGGTGCACTAACAATCATTGCAGAAGTCGTTCCAGGCGAAATGTTTGGTGAGGTTTTTGCCTGCGCCGGTGTCGATAAAATGCCCGTAAGCATATATTCAGCCGAAAAGACAACAGTAATGCTCATCGACTTCAAGAAACTGCTTACAACCTGTAGCAATTCCTGTCCTTTCCACTCTAAGGTAATACAGAATCTGCTCAAAATCGTTTCTCAAAAGGCACTCACTCTAAACCGAAGAATTGAGATCATATCAAAACGCTCCATCCGTGATAAGCTGATGTGTTACTTGATTATGGAATACTATAGAACAAACAAGACCAACTTCGTGATACCGTTTAATAGACAGCAGCTAGCAGATTTTCTATGCGTAGAGAGAAGTGCACTTTCTGCGGAGATGAGCAAAATGAAAAAAGAAAATATCATAGATTACAATAAAAATGAATTTTGGCTATTATAAATTGCCTTGATTTGTTATATAATATCCAATACTCGCGTGATTATCTTTTATGTAGTCGCGCAGATAAGCGCCAGTAGCTCAGTGGATAGAGTGATTCAGTCTTCAACTAAGATACCATGTTCTGTTAAGTCCTGCTTAACTCTTTCAGGGTTTGCTGCTGGCTTATCGCACTTGTTGATAGCAACGATAATAGGTACACCTGCAGCCTTAGCGTGGGAAATGGATTCGATTGTCTGAGGCTTTACAGAGTCGTCTGCTGCTACTACTAGTACAGCGATATCTGTAGTGTGAGCACCTCTAGCTCTCATTGCTGTAAACGCTTCGTGACCTGGAGTATCTAAGAATACGATCTTCTGGTTGTTGATGTATACTTCAGAAGCACCGATATGCTGAGTGATACCACCAGCTTCGGATACTGTTACATTTGTACTTCTGATAGCGTCAAGTAATGAAGTCTTACCGTGGTCAACGTGACCCATTACAGTAATGATTGGTGCTCTTGGCTCTAGATCTTCTTCCTTATCTTCGAATGTTTCTAGGCCTTCTTCTACCTCTTCTTCTTCAACCTTTGTTACTACAACATTTAGTTTTAACTCATCCGCCAGAATCATAACTGTATCTTCATCGATGTTCTGGTTAATATTTGCCATAATACCCATCTTCATTAGGGCCATGATAACCTGAGATGTTGAA
>JAFYLX010000082.1 GCA_017556895.1 Bacillota bacterium
AGGAGGAAAAAGAATAATGGATATTATGAAATCAATTGCTCAGGAATACTTAAAGAGCGATATCCCTGCTTTTGGTGTTGGTGACACTGTAAAGGTACACATCAAAATTAAAGAAGGTAACAGAGAAAGAATCCAGATTTTCGAAGGTTTTGTACTTAAGAGACAGAACGGCGGAATCGGTGAAACTTTCACAGTTAGAAAGATCTCTTCTGGTGTTGGCGTGGAAAAGACATTCCCGCTTCATTCACCAAAGATCGAAAAGATCGAAGTTACAAGAAAAGGCATTGTTAGAAGAGCTAAGCTTAACTACATGCGTGAAAGAACAGGTAAAGCTGCTAAGATCAAAACTAGAGACTAGTTTACTACGGGGAATCCATCAGGATTCCCCTTTTTACTAATTTAAAACAAGAAAGTAGGTAAAAGCATGGGTGTTGAAAACATTAACTGGTATCCAGGGCATATGAAAAAAACCAGAGAGCTAATTGAGGCAAACCTTAAGATGGTTGACCTGGTTATAGAAGTTGTTGATGCGAGAATCCCATCATCAAGTAGAAACCCTATTATCGACCAGCTAGTAAAAGACAAACAGAGAATTATAATTTTAAACAAGAGCGATTTATCTGACCCTAAGGATAATGAAGCATGGACAGAAAAGTTTAAAAAAGATGGAAACATCGTTCTTCAGATGAACTGTATGAGAGGACAGGGCGTTCCTCAGCTATACAAGGTTCTTAACGGACTACAGGACAAGAAGAACGAAGGTCAGATTAGAAAAAGACCACTTAGAATGATGATTGTAGGAGTTCCTAACGTAGGAAAATCATCACTTATCAATAGAATGACAGGTAAGAAGAGTGCAAAGACAGGTGACAGACCAGGGGTAACTAAGGGGAAACAGTGGCTTACTCTTGAAAATGGAATGCAGTTATTAGATACTCCAGGTATCTTATGGCCAAAGTTTGAAGATCCACATGTTGGTCTTAATTTAGCCTTTTGTGGTTCCATTAAGGATGAAATCCTTGATGTTGCATCCATTGCGCTAGAATTAATTAAGGTTCTTCAGGTTGAATATCCAGATGAATTAATGACTAGATATAAACTTGATGAGCTAACTGAAGATGCTCTAGAAAATATGGAGAATATTTCTAGAAAAAGAGGATTTATTTTACCGGGCAAAAGAATCGATTACGAAAGATGCGGAAAGACTCTATTAGACGAGTTTAGAGGTGGCGTAATCGGAAATATTACATTAGAAAAGGCATAAAACTATGACTAAACAGGAAAGATTGCAGAAAATGCAGGAAAAACATGATATAATGATGGCTTTTGACAACGAATATCGTAATTCTGGTAATATCGTTATTGCAGGTGTTGATGAAGCTGGAAGAGGACCTCTTGCTGGTCCTGTAGTTGCTGCATGTGCAATTTTACCAGATGATTTCGACGTGATAGGTGTTGATGACTCTAAAAAGCTTTCCGAAAAGAGACGAGAAGAACTTTTTGAGCAGATTTTAAATAAAGCACTTGCAACGGGCGTCGGAATAGCAGATAATAGTCTAATAGACCAAATAAATATTTTGCAGGCGACTAAAAAAGCCATGCAGGAAGCTCTTGAGAATGCGAGCAAGATATTAGAAGAAAAGACCGGCAAAAAAGTAGGACATGTTCTCTTTGATGCCGTTGAAATACAGGATGTTAATATTCCTCAGTCTGCTATAATTAAGGGGGATGCAAAGAGCCTTTCTATAGCAGCAGCATCAATTATTGCAAAAGTTACAAGAGATAGAATGATGATGGAATATCATGAAAAATACCCATATTATGGTTTTGATAGTAATAAAGGGTATGGTACAAAAGCTCATTACGCAGGTATCGAAGAACATGGTATTACACCTATTCATAGAAAGACTTTTTTAAAAAATCTAGATTTATAAACGGAGGAACCAAAACGATGGAATTCAAAACTGATATCCAGATCGCACAGGAAGCCGTAATGGACAACATCACAGATATTGCAAAGGCTGCAGGTATCGATGACAGTTATCTAGAACAGTACGGTAAGTACAAAGCAAAGGTTGATTACAAGATTTTAAAGGAAATGGAGAATACTCCTGATGGTAAGTTAATTCTTGTTACAGCTATTTCACCAACTCCTGCAGGAGAGGGTAAAACTACTACAACAGTAGGTCTTGCAGATGCACTTCATAAGTTAGGAAAGAACGTATTTGCTGCATTAAGAGAACCTTCTTTAGGACCAGTATTCGGTGTTAAGGGTGGTGCTGCAGGCGGCGGATATGCACAGATTGTTCCTATGGAAGATATTAACCTACACTTCACAGGTGATATGCATGCAATTGGTATTGCTAATAACTTAATTGCAGCTTGCCTTGACAACCATATCCAGCAGGGAAACCAGCTAGGAATTGATGTTAAGAAGATTACTTGGAAGAGAGTAGTTGATATGAACGATCGTCAGCTAAGACACGTTATCGATGGACTTGGTGGCAGAGTAAACGGTGTTCCTAGAGAAGACGGTTTTGAAATCACAGTAGCATCTGAAATCATGGCAATTCTTTGCTTATCTTCAAGTATTTCAGATTTAAAGGAAAAAGTTGCTAGCATCATCGTTGGTTATACATATGACGATAAGCCTGTAACAGTTAGAGATCTTAAGATTCAGGGTGCAGTTGCTGCTGTTCTTAAGGATGCGTTAAAGCCAAACTTAGTACAGACTCTTGAACATACACCAGCGTTCGTTCATGGTGGTCCGTTCGCTAATATTGCTCACGGATGTAACTCCATCATGGCAACAAGAATGGCATTAAAGCTTGCTGATTACGTTGTAACAGAAGCAGGTTTCGCAGCTGACCTTGGAGCTGAAAAGTTCGTAGACATCAAGTGCAGAAAGGCTGGTTTACACCCATCTGCAGCTGTTGTTGTAGCTACAGTTAGAGCTCTTAAATACCACGGTGGAGTTGCTAAGGCGGATTTAAATGCAGAAAACCTTGAAGCTCTAGAAAAGGGTTTACCAAACTTATTACAGCACGTTGAAAACGTAACTAAAAACTATGGTTTACCATGCGTAGTTGCTATTAATAGATTCCCAACTGACACTGAAGCAGAACTAGAAATGGTAAGAGAAAAGTGTAAGACTCTTGGCGTTAATGTTGCGCTTTCAGAAGTTTG
>JAFYLX010000083.1 GCA_017556895.1 Bacillota bacterium
ACAGAGGATATCATTTTTGAATTGACGAAAGAAGGCATGTCAGTTTCAAGATGTAGTGGACTTCAAACCACTGCAGACGTGAGAGGAGCATATCTTTGTTACAAAGAACATTTCCAAAACGCCCAAAAAATTTATCCCGATAATAAATGGATAAGCTATGGCGACTTAGAGTATGCGAAATCTTGCTGGGATTTAGTAGAGGAAGGAGAAGAAAAACTCCGAAATTATAAACGTTATCTGAGTGCTCTCGAAGGTTGTAGCGAAGAATGGGATGCAGTAAGAACTTTAAGCGTTTACCTTCTCGATGCAGATATGAGTGTAACTAAGACTGCTGAAAAATTATTTATACATAAAAACACCGTTAAATATAGGTTGAAAATAATTTCAGACATGTTAGGGTTTAAGGTGGATAAGATGCCTGAAAGCATATATCTATACCAAGCCTTAGCAATAAATCGATTAATAAAGTAATGAAAGACGAGCGTTTGTCCAAAAGGACAAATGGCTCGTCTTTTTATTTTGCCATATGACAATTCCTTGGGCAAAATCTAAAGCATATAATAGTTGCAAGATTATACGCGGAAGGAGTAATTGACATGAGAAAAATTGGCATTCCTGAAATAGAAGACATTGCATTGGGCGCAGCTTTGCTTGGTGCAGGGGGAGGTGGAGACCCGTATATTGGCAAGCTAGTTGCAATAGGTGCAGTGAAGGAATGTGGTCCGGTAACAATGTTAGACCCAGAAGAAGTTCCAGATGAAGCACTAATTGTCCCAATGGCCATGATGGGTGCACCAACTGTTTTGGCCGAAAAGGCAATAGGCGGTACTGAATATAAATCATTATATGATATGGTTAGTAAGTTCTTCGGACAAGATATATATGCTTTAATTCCTATTGAAGCCGGTGGCGTTAACTCAATGCTACCAATTGCAGCATGTGCGAGATTAGGTCTGCCGCTAGTTGATGCAGATGGTATGGGAAGAGCATTTCCTGAATTGCAGATGGTTACATTTACTATTGGAGGTATGGATGCATCACCTATGGCACTTACCGATGAAAAAGGCAATAGCGTAATATTCAGAACTATTACTAATAAATGGACAGAAGAGTTAGCTAGAGCTGTTACTATGAGTTGTGGTGCAGCAGTTTCAGTTTGTCTATACCCAATGACGGGTGCACAGCTAAAACAGTATGCTGTTAAAAATATTATTACTAGAAGCCAGATGCTAGGTGAATCTATTAGAACTGTAAAGCATTGCACAGACAAGACACCTGAAGAACATTTCTTAGAGGCATCGGAAAGCTATAAGCTTTTTAAGGGTAAGATAAAAGATGTAGTAAGGGAAACAAGGGGAGCTTTCAACTTTGGTAAGATTGTGTTGGAAGGTATTGGAGAGTGCAAAGGACACGAAGCCTTTGTTGAATTCCAAAATGAGAATTTAACGGCTACAGTAGATGGTGAAATTGTGGCAACTACACCAGACTTGATTTGTTTAGTAGATGCGGAGACTTTCTACCCTATTACTACTGATGCTTTGAAATATGGTAAAAGAGTTCTAGTTGTAGGATTAAAGTGCTTCGAAATGTGGAGAACAGAAGCCGGATTAGAGTTAGTTGGCCCTAGATATTTTGGTTGCGATACGGACTATATTCCATTAGAAGAACGTTGCAAAGGAGGTTGGAAGAATGTATAAATTGGGCATAGATGTAGGCGGAACAAATACAGATGCTGTACTTATCGATGAGAATTTAAAGGTAATTGCCGATATTAAATATCCAACATCCGAAGACATATATGAAGGTATAATCGGCGCAGTAAAAGCTGTTATAGAAGAATCGAAAGTAGATAGAAATTTAATTCATCAAGCAATGCTTGGTACTACGCAGTGTACAAATGCGATTGTGGAAAGAAAGAATCTTGCAAAGATTGGCATTTTAAGAATTGGCGCACCAGCAACTTTAGGTGTACCACCTATGATTGACTGGGAAGATGATATCAAAGCCATTGCTGTAGGAAATGCTATTATACGTGGTGGTTCTGAATATGATGGAAAAGAAATTGCACCTCTTGATGAAGAGGCAGCTAAATCTTTCTTTGAAGAAATGAAGGAAAAAGGTGTTAAGTCTATTACTATTTCTAGCGTATTTTCGCCAGTAAGAAATGATCACGAATTACGTGCGGCAGAACTTTGTAAAGAGATTATGGGCGAAGATATTCATATATCAATTTCAAGTGAAATTGGTTCTATGGGGCTTGTTGAAAGAGAAAATGCAACTATATTGAATGCAGCTTTATGGCAGGTTGCTGAACGTTTTACTGACGGATTTGCAAAGAGCTTAGCCGAAGAAGGTATTACAAATGCAGATGTTTATTTGTCACAAAACGATGGTACATTAATGACGATGGATTATGCGCGTAAATATCCTATACTGACTGTTGCCTGCGGCCCTACTAACTCAATTAGAGGAGCAAGTTTCTTAAGTAGCCTAAAGGATGCTATAATCATTGACGTTGGAGGAACGACTACAGACTTAGGTGTTATACAAAATGCCTTTCCTAGAGAATCAAGTATAGCAGTAACTATTGGCGGAGTACGTACTAATTTCCGTATGCCGGATGTGATTTCTATTGGTCTTGGCGGCGGCTCAATCGTGCGACAGAAAGAAGATGGAAGTGTTACAGTTGGACCAGATAGTGTCGGATATAAAATTACTTCTGAGGCAATGGTGTTTGGTGGAGACAAGATGACAGCAACTGATATTGCGGTAAGATTAGGTATGGCAGAGCTTGGTGATCCTAAGTTTGTTGAAGAGATACCTTTAGACCTTGCAGAAAAGGCGATGAATAAGATGCGAGAACTCGTAGAGGATGCAATTGATACTATGAAGTTATCAAATGCAGATAGCGACGTTGTTCTTGTTGGTGGAGGTTCAATCATCCTTCCTGAGAATTTTGCAGGAGCGGCTAAAGTCTTAAAACCAGAACATTTTGTATGTGCAAACGCAATCGGTTCTGCAATCTCAAAGGTAAGTGGAACTTATGAACAACTAGTAAACTACGATGAAATATCTAGAGAAGAGGCTTTGGAAAAAGCTAAAGCAGAAACTATCAATATGGCGGTAGAAGCTGGTGCAATTCGTGAGTCTGTTGAGATTATTGAAGTAGAAGATGTGCCACTTGCATATTATCCTGGCAACACAAGTCGTCTAAAAATAAAAGCAGCAGGAGACTTAAAGTCCTAGTGTAAGGACATATATGTTGGCTAGATTGTCATGTAGCTTGAATTATGACAACATTTTTCCTTGAAAATCAATGGAAAAGTGTTGTCATTTTTTTGTGTATATTATATTAAAAAGACAGCTATAATTAAAAGAGATGGACGCTTGTCCATCTCTTTTTGTATATGTCTTATGCAGTAAATACAGTACCAGTCTTTCCTTCTAAAGCTTCGATAGCCTTGTCTAGGGAAGTGATGATAGCCTGCTTGCCAGGGTTTGCCTTTACGAACTTCATAGCTGCCTGTACCTTAGGTAGCATGCTTCCTGGAGCGAAGTGACCTTCGTCAATGTATTTCTGAGCTTCTTCTAATGTTAGAGTTTCTAAGTTCTTCTGGTCTGGAGTGTTGAAGTTGATTGCAACTCTTTCTACTTCAGTTAAGATCATTAGCTTGTCTGCGCCAACGCATTCAGCTAATAATTCTGCAGCGAAGTCCTTGTCGATTACAGCTGCAACGCCTTCTAAAGAACCGTCTTCATTCTTAACTACTGGGATACCGCCGCCACCACAAGAGATAACGATTGAAGTTTCCCAAAGAGTCTTGATTGGGTCAATTTCTACGATTTCCTGAGGGATTGGGGAAGCAACAACTCTTCTGTAGCCTCTGCCAGCGTCTTCCTTAACGGAGTAGCCCTTTTCTTCTACTAAAGCCTTTGCTTCTTCTTCAGAATAGAAAGGTCCAATTGGTTTTGTAGGATTTACAAATCCAGGGTCGTTCTTGTCAACAACCATCTGAGTTGCGATAGTAACAACTGGAAGGTTCTTGCCTCTCTTTGCTAAAGCAAACTTAAGAGCCTGCTGTAGGTGATAGCCGATATAACCCTGAGACATTGCACCGCAAACGTCAAATGGCATTGCTGGAGTAACGTCCTTTGCAGTTTCAGATGCTAATAAGATTCTACCAACCTGAGGTCCATTACCGTGAACTAGGCCGATGTCATAACCTTTCATGCTGATTTCTGCGATATATTCACATGTCTTCTTTACTACTTCTAACTGAGCTTCTGCTGTTGCACCGCTGTTACCGGACTGTAATGCGTTGCCACCTAATGCGATTACGATTTTTTCCATAATGTCTTTCTCCTCTCCTGTGTTTAAACCGTTGTTTATTATACTCTTTTCGTTTCAAAAATCAATGAAAAATTTTTTGAAAACAGAAAAAATTATTTTCCAGTATAGATAACTTTGCCACCGCAAACTGTATAGTGAATCTTACCGTAAAGATTTTCGCCTGTAAATGGTGTGTTTGTTGACTTGGATGCGAAGTCTGTTACAACCCATTCTTCGTCGGCATTGAAGATTACTAGATCTGCCGGTTTGCCAACTTCGATGCTTCCTGCAGGAAGCTTATAAAGTGCGGCTGGGTTTGAAGTCATCTTTTCTAGCATTTCCATCATTGTTAGGTAGCCTGGTCTTACTAATGATGTAATACCAAGACCAAGAGCTGTTTCAAGGCCAGTGATTCCGCTAGGTGCAGTCCACATAGGCTGAGCAGCCTTTTCTTCGGCGCTGTGCGGAGCGTGGTCTGTCGCTATTAAGTCGATTGTATTATCTTTAAGGCCAGCAATGATTGCTTGGCGGTCTTCTTCTGTACGTAGTGGCGGGTTCATCTTTGCAAGAGAACCATGCTTTATAACTGCTTCATCAGTAAGTGTGAAATGATGAGGAGTTGCTTCTGCATGAATATTGGCACCCATTGCCTTTGCGTTTCTAACAAGCTCAACTGATTTTCCGGAGCTGATATGCTGGATAACAGTGTGGGCACCTGAACGAAGTGCTAGCATGCAGTCTCTAGCAACCATTGATTCTTCAGCGATAGAAGGAGAACCTTCGATTCCGTAGTATTCTGATGCAACGCCGTGGTTGATGCCGTTCTGTGAGATAAATGAAGGGTCTTCTTCATGAAGACTGATAGGTAAATCTAGAGCTGCAGCCTTTTTCATAGCCTTATAGCAAAGCATAGCATTTGTAAGAGGAAGGCCATCGTCTGTAAAGCCAGCGGCGCCAGCAGCAGCTAAAGCTTCAAAATC
>JAFYLX010000084.1 GCA_017556895.1 Bacillota bacterium
ACCACCGGATACACCACAACCCACATAAAGAAGTCCCTTGGATTCTACGTAAGCTGTTCTTCTAACTGTGTCAGGGAAATGGCTGTTACCACCGTCGATAAGGATGTCGCCCTCTTCTAGGTGTGGTAATAACTGTTCGATAAGTTCGTCAACAGCCTGTCCAGCCTTAACCATCATCATAATCTTTCTAGGTTTTTCAAGGCTTGCTGCAAGTTCTTCTAAAGAATAAGTTCCGATGATGTTCTTGCCAGCTGCTCTGCCCTCTACAAAGTTCTTAACCTTGTCTGCAGTTCTGTTATATACGCTAACTGTGAAGCCCTTAGATTCCATATTCATAACTAGGTTCTCACCCATTACGGCAAGACCTACTAAACCGATATTAGCTTTGCTCATTTCTATCTCCTTATTTGTGCGCTAGGCACCTTGCGATTTTATAATTATCTCTGAACTCTAGCATTACCTGCGTAGATGTCCCAAACCTGCTTTTCGTCAGCTGGCTGTGCGTAATCATATAAGCTTGTTGCAGCAAGTACGCCAGTTGCCCAACCGAACTGTAAGCATTTAGCCGGTTCCCAGCCCTTGTATAGACCGTAAAGAAGACCACCTGTAAAGCCGTCGCCACCACCAATTCTGTCCATTACCGGGATTTCTCTTGGTTCTTCAACTGTCCAAGTGTCATCAGCAAGAAGGATTCCACCCCATAGGTGTTCGTTTGCACTGATTACCTGACGAAGAGTAGTACCGAATACCTTAGCATTGGAGTACTTGGCCTTAACCTGAGTAATCATTTCCTTGAAGCTTTCAATCTTGGAGTTTAAGTCCTTTCCGCCTGCTTCAGGACCCTTGAAGCCAAGACAAAGCTGGAAGTCTTCTTCGTTACCTACTAAAACGTCAGCAACGGATGCGATTTCGTGGAAAGCAGCAGCAAGCTCTTCTTCTCTGCCCTTCCAGAAAGTAGCTCTGTGGTTTAAGTCAAAGCTGATAACAGTGCCGTACTGTTTAGCAGCTTTCGCAACGTCTAGACAGAACTTAGTTGTTTCTTCACTCATTGCAGCGATAAGTCCGGAAATATGAAGGATACCAACACCTTCCTTGCCAAAGATTCTTTCTACATCGAATTCGTCGATGGAAAGAGTTCTACCAACTTCACCAGCTCTATCGTTCCATACTCTCGGAGCTCTTAAACCAAAGCCAGAGTCAGCGATATTGAACTGATGTCTATATCCCCATGGGCCTCCCTGTTCAACTTCTGCACCTTCAAAACGGATATTACGAGCACGAAGTTCGCTCTTGATGAATTCAGCGATTGGGCTGCCCTTAACGAACTTTGTAAGTGCAAGACATTCGTGACCAAGAGAAGAAGCAACGTTTAATACGTTGGATTCTGCACTTGTTGCCTGCATCATGAAGTGGTTGCTGTTATGTACAGCCATTCTGTTGTCTGGAGTAATACGTACGCCCATGCTTGTAGGACAAGCTATAGCATAACGACAATCTTTACGGATGTTTAGTTCCATTTTATAAAATTCCTTTCTTTTATGTGAATTTTATCTTGATAGGCAGGGCCGACCGATGACCTCCACGACAAAATCCACTACTTTTGTGTATTTTAATTTCTATTTTGACATATTAATCGTGTCTATTTTACATCAGAATAAATTGCAATGGAATTGCATTTTATGCGAAAAAACATTGCAAAAAGACGCACTCGCTGATATACTTACAAAAAAGCTTAGGAGATAGCAAAAATGTCACATATTTTTTCTTATAGAGACAATCAAATATACTCCCATCACAGCATCGATAATGAGCCTTATTCCGATGATTTCGCTATGCACGCCCACGAGTGGATGGAAATTTTGTATATAATTTCCGGAAGTGGTACTTATCTCGTAGAAGGCAATCAGTACCCTATCAACCCCGGCGATATATTTATTTTACGCCCTGCCGAGATGCATAAATTGCAAATAGACGCAAGTACTCCTTACGAGCGAATGGTAATACATTTTTCTACTACTTTGTTAGATAAAATCGACCCAAATCACGACCTACTTCGTGCCTTTTGGGATCGACCACTGGGTACCGGCAATCGCTTTGCATCCGGTGATAGTAGCACTGACCTCCTTGCAAGTGCGTTTTCCGGATTTGATTTCGAACATATTCCAAATATCAAGATCAATCTAGTCGGTAGGCTTATGTTATTTTTGTCCATTCTCGACGGAATATACGGCGAGGGTCATCAACATCTCCCTGCCGAAGGTTTCCAGAGCCAACTTTTAGAATATGTTAACGAGCACCTATTTGAGGATATTTCCATCCAGTCTGTCGCAGATTTCTTCTATCGAAGCAGATCTCAAATCAGCCGTGTTTTTAAGCAAGCGACGGGCACTTCCCTTTGGTACTATGTGACTATAAAGCGTCTAATGGCGGCCCGCGCAATGATTCAGCGTGGCGAACCTGCCATCACGGCCTGCACAGCCTGCGGATTTTCGGAGTATTCCTCTTTTTATAGAGCCTACAAGTCTCACTTCGGCCATTCCCCGAAGGAAGATGCTGGTAAGGAATAATACTGCACTAAAAAAGAGCCCCGCGGGGATCTATTTTTTCTTAAACAGCTTTCCAAAGAAATCAGGTACACTACTCCAAGATTTGTCCCTTCTAGCAATTGTGCTTGTGCCACCACCCCTTGGGTTAATAGCCGGCATAGAGTTTAAGCCTTTTTTCTTGCGCTCTTCGTTAAGTTCTTTATGTAAGTCCTTGCTAGTAATAATTCTATCTTTATCATTATTCATGGTTTACCCCTTTCTAATAACTTTAACGCTAAACCGGCATTTTTCGTCTGCGCAATACATTCTTTGCCGCTCTTTTAGCATCGTTATTATAATCAGCATCATTTAAAATTTGGTATAGCTTTTTCGTAGAAGTATCTTCAAATTCAATTTCATACTGCTGCGCACGTGTCAAAGGCTTTTTACCTTCCGGAACTATAGTTGGATCTTCCATAAACCAATAAATATATGAGCAATCCTCACAGATATAATTGATTGCTTCAGGGTTTGCCCACTCCCATCCCATGAAAGTCATTCCTGCAGTATTCATCAATGTCTTTCTTTCATAGAATTTCTTGCCACCACAAATTGGACAAACTAGTTCGATTTCTTTATCGCCAACATATATGAGTCTTCCGATGCCTTCCTTCTTTTCCATCTCTACGCCCCCTATTACATAACTAATATCCCTATATACAAAGAAAGCCGCATGGAACACTCCATACGGCTGGCTTGGTAGAACAAAGCCTACCGTTTATTAATTATACTATAAATTAAAGTATTTATCAAACTCTGCTGGAGTTGGAATCTTGGATAATTCTAAACATTCCTTTCTCTTAAGAGCGATGAAGTTCTTGATTAGGTGTTCTGGGAAAACTCCGCCTTCTGTTAAGAATTCGTAGTCGGCTTCTAGAGCATCTAATGCATCTTCAAGACGAGTCGGAAGCTGTGTTAACTTAGCCTTTTCTTCGTCGGATAATGAATACAGGTTCATATCGTATGGACCCCAGCCTTCAGCATGTGGATCAATCTTGTTTTTAATACCGTCAAGACCTGCCATTAATAATGCCGCATAGCATAGGTATGGGTTGCAAGTAGCATCAGGGTTACGGATTTCGAAACGTCTTAAGCTTGGTTCTTTAGCGTATGCAGGGATTCTAATAACAGCAGATCTGTTAGAAGTTGCATAGCCAACAGTTACAGGGGCTTCGAATCCAGGTACAAGTCTCTTGAAGGAGTTTGTGCTCGGGTTAGTGATTGCACATAATGCGCCAATGTGCTTTAATAGGCCGCCCATGAAATAATGAGCTTCCTTGCTTAAGTGGGAGTATCCTTCGTCATCGGAGAACACCGGCTCGCCATCCTTTAGTAAAAGCATATGAACGTGCATGCCGTTTCCTGCTTCACCGTAAACCGGCTTAGGCATAAATGTAGCAACCTTGCCATATTTAAGTGCAGTGTTATGGATTACATATTTGATAAGCATTGTAGCATCAGCCATCTTGGACATCTGTCCTAGCATTGGCTCGATTTCGAACTGGCCGGATGCACCTACTTCTGGGTGGTGATACTTGATTTCGATGCCCATCTTTTCAAGCTCAAGACAAGCTTCACTTCTTAGTTCATAAGTCTTATCAAAAGGCTTTGCCATATGGTAGTGCTTCTGGTGAGGAACTACTACGCCTCTGCCTTCTGTCATGCTGTTCCAATGTGCCTGATATGCATCGATTGTCATGCCAATATTGTTTGGCTGTACAGACCACCCCGCCTGATCGAATACATGGAATTCAAATTCAGGAAGGATAAGCATTGTATCTGCGATTCCGCTATCCTTCATATACTGTTCAGCAGCAGCCACGATGTTTCTAGGGTACTGGTCTAATGGACGATTATTAGGATAATCGATAATCATCGCATTACCTGTCATGGATAATGTAGGGATTTCGCAATACGAATCGATCACTGCAGTATCAAGGTCCGGAATAAATACCATATCACTCTTTTCCACCACCGCATATCCATAGTTGGATGCGTCGAATCCGATTCCGTCTCTCATTGTATCTTCGTTAAACTGAGATGCTGGGATTGTAACGTGTCTAAACTGACCGTTGATGTCAACAACCTTAAAATCCACCATCTTGATGTTATTTTCTTTAATTAAATTAATAATGTCTGTAGCAGTTCTCTTCATATTTACCTCCATAATTAGGTCTTTTTTACCCTACTAGAATAATTCAAAGTATCTCAAATTGCAACATTTTATGTGGTCAAAACATTGCAAATATTATTATTTTCTTTTCCTTAAAAAACCCATAAAGTTGCCACTTATACAAAAATTTGCTATTATATCTTCAAGACCAAGGAGGTATTACATGAATAGAATCGCATTAATGGTATTTAGAAATATATTTAAAGTTCCAGGCCTATACTCAAAGCTTTGCAAGTACGCTAAAACTGTAGGCACATATCCTGAAGCAGAGGCATACGCTCACATTCACGGCATCCTAAAGCTAGGCGTGGAATCCGGCAACATCAACATGCACGTTACAGGAAAGGAAAACATCCCTACAGATGGAGGCTTCCTTATGTACTCAAATCATCAGGGACTTTTCGACGTAGTTGCAATCGTTGCAGCCTGCGAGACTCCGATTTCTGCAGTTTTCAAGAAGGAAATCGAAAACATTCCGTTCATTAGAGAAATCGCCACATGTCTAAAGGGCCTTCCTATGGACAGAAAAGACCCTCGTCAGTCACTTCAGGTAATTCAGGAAGTTACTAAAGAAGTTATGGCAGGCAGAAGATATCTAATTTTCCCTGAAGGTACTAGAAGCAAGAATGGAAACAATATGATTGATTTCCACGGCGGCAGCTTCAGATGTGCTGTAAAGGCAAAGTGCCCTATCATTCCTATTTGTATCGTAGATGGCTATAAGGTGTTCGATGTAAAGGGCAGCAAGCCTGTAGAGTGTCAGATTCACTTCTTAACTCCGATCCAGCCTGAAGAATATGAAGGCATGAAGGCAAACGACGTAGCTGAGCTTGTGAAAGCAAGAATTCAGGAAGCGTTAGATAAGTACGCACCTAAGGAGGTTTAACATTGATATTACTCAATGCTACTGACATTTCAAAATCATATACGGTCAAGCCACTACTGTCCAATCTAAGCTATGCTATCAATGAAGGCGATAAGATTGGACTTATTGGCGTTAACGGTACCGGCAAATCTACACTTTTAAGAATCACAGCTGGTGTAGAAGACCTAGATAGCGGAAAGATAGTGTTAACCGGTGGAGTTCGAATCGGATATCTGCCGCAGTCACCTGCTTATGACCCAGAAGCTACGGTTTTAGAGCAGGCTTTAAGCTATCTATGGCCAGAAGTCCTTGCAGAGGGAGATTACCTATGCAAGTCAATGCTGTACCAGCTAGGCATTGACGACTTCGATGCTAAGATGGGAAGTCTTTCCGGCGGCGAACGCAAACGAGTTGCCATGGCAGGTATTTTTACTAACCCTTGCGAAATTCTGATTTTAGACGAACCTACCAACCATATCGACAGTGAAACTGTTGTCTGGCTAGAAAAGTTCCTTCAGAGATTCAAAGGCGCCATCTTTATGGTAACCCACGACAGATACTTTTTAGACAGGGTGACTAATGTAATTTTCGAGTTGACAAACGGAAAACTATATCGCCACGAGGGTAATTACGAATATTATCTAGAAAGTAAAGCTGCTCGTGAGGAGATGGAGATTGCAACAGAGAGAAAACGTCGTACTCTTTATCGTAGAGAATTAGAATGGATGCGCCGCGGCGCCCAAGCAAGAACAACTAAAGCTAAAGCACGTATCGAAAGATTCCACGAGCTTGAGCAAGGAAAACTTGTAATTGACGAGTCCACTATGGAAATGTCCTCTGTATCTTCTCGTCTAGGCAAAAAGGTAATCGAGCTAAAGAACGTAACAAAAGCTTATGATGATAAATTGTTAATTAACGATTTCACATACACAGTACTTCGTAACGACCGCCTAGGAATCCTAGGTGAAAACGGTAGCGGCAAGTCTACTATGTTAAAGATGCTATGCAGCGAACTGGAACCGGATAGCGGTGTAGTTGAGATCGGAGAGACAGTGAAGATAGGTTACTTCTCTCAGGAAAACGAACATATGGATAAGTCACGCCGTGTCATCGAATACGTATGCGACATAGCCCACAATGTTCAAACCACAGACGGTTACATCAGTGCATCACAGATGCTTGAAAGATTCCTGTTCCCGCCTCACATGCATTCAATTCCGGTTGGTCGCTTATCCGGTGGTGAACAGAGAAGACTTTACCTTTTAGGAATTTTAATGAGTGCACCTAACGTGTTGCTGTTAGACGAGCCGACAAACGATTTAGACATCGAGACACTTTGCATCCTAGAAAATTACCTAGATACTTTTGCCGGTGCAGTTATCGCGGTTTCCCACGATAGACATTTCATCGATAGAGTCGCAAAGCATACTTTCGTATACGAAGGAAACGGCAAAATCGGTCACTATATGGGTGGTTATACTGATTGGGCCGAAACAAAGGCTGCCCTTGAGGAAGAACGTGCCGAATTAGCAAGAGCTGCGGCTGCCTCCAGCGGACGTGGTGGTTCCGGAGCCGCAAACAGCGGAGACTCCCGCGGCGAAAAGCAAAAGAAGTTAAAGTTCACTTTCAAAGAACAGAAAGAATACGAAACAATTGACGAAGATATCGCATCACTTGAAGCAGAAATCGAAGAAGTCGACTCTGAAATCAATAAATGTGGAAGCGACTTTGGCAAGCTGCAGAAACTAACTGCAAAGCGTGACGAACTGGCGGCTGCCCTAGACGAAAAGATGGAACGCTGGGTTTACTTAAACGACCTTGCAGAACAGATTGAAGCACAGAAGAAGTAAATAAAGAAAAGGCAGATAGTATATCTCTTGAGCTACAGCTCGCTGAGGGCGTTGCCCTAGCGAAAGCGCTCTACGAGTTATCTATCTGCCTATATCCTATATTGGCAAACCGTCCTTCTTCTCTTTCTTGATGAGAATAAGGAAACAATCTCAGACTCAAAATGGATGTTTTAATTCTTTCTACCTGTCCTCTCGCATTTTGTGGGGACAATTTATCAAAAGCGATATATGCAAAAATGTTATCTAGGTCTCGAACCGCTCTTGGATTAATTTTCACTTTATAATTATCCAAAATATTTTTTCTCCAATCCTTCGAATACAATTTCAGCATCTACTGCTTTTTCTCCGCTAGCAATTTCTTGTTCAGACTCAAATATTGCTTGATCAATCCTATTGATTTTTGCAAATTTGTCATAAAGCTCACTGCTCATTATAACTAAATCACTATACCCATTTTTAGTTATAAAAATTGGCTCTTGTACTCGATGTGCCATTTCGGATATTTCGCTTGTATTTCTTAAATCCTTAATTGGCATTATAAGTGGCATAATCATCAGCTCCTTTCTACGACATAATTATATCATAATTATGTACACATTCAAATCCTTTATGCCTATCTTTTTGTCTTCCATACGCCTTTCGCATAGAATCCTAAAGACAATGCTGTTCCTATGAACCAGCCAACAGGCCATGATAGCCATATGCCGGTTGAACCAAATGGTATTGAGAATATGTATGCTAGTACTACTCTAAGAATTAGGTCTCCAAAAGTAGCAACCATAAACGGTCCAACTGCACCTGATCCCCTTAGTATCCCATCTGTCACGAGTTTCATAACTATCATCATATAGAACGGTGCTACTGTTTTTAGGAATCGAATGCCTGTGGCTAATGCCAAGGCACTGCCGTCCTTAATGAATAACTTTATTAATAGTTCTCCTTCAAAGAAGCATACTATAAACAGAAAAGCACTTATGGCAAAACCGATTTTTAGGTCTGCACGATGCCCCTCTCTTACTCTGTCTTCCTTGCCGGCACCTATGTTTTGTGCGGTATATGTTGACATTGCATTTCCTAGGGTGCTGAAGCAAGTTATGCAGAAAGTATTTATCTTAATCGCCGCTGAATATCCGGCAACAACAGACGTACCAAAGCTGTTAACTAGGTTTTGTACAAATAGGTTTCCCACTGAAACGAAGCTCTGCTGCAAAATGCTTGGTATTGCGATTCTCGCGATTCTTTTTAGCATTGAAAAAGAGAATTTTATGTATTTTCCTCTGAATTCCTCGCGGGAAAGTCTCTTCTTCATAGTGACTAGAGCAAGTATGCAGGCTATACCCTGACAAATAAAAGTTGCCCAGGCAACGCCGGCAACGTCCCAGTTGAAAACGGCTACAAATAGCCAGTCCAGAGCTATATTGCCTAATGACGATCCGATTAAAAAGTACAGCGGAGTCTTGGAATCGCCTAGGGCCGTGAACACGCCATTGGACACGTTGTATAGGAACATAAAAATAAATCCGCCAATATATATCTTCAGGTAAGTATCAGAATCTGCCATGATGTCTGCCGGGGTGTTAATTATGTTTAGCATCAATGTACTACAAATTAGTCCTACTACCGTTAAGACCGCAGCTAAGGTCATGGACGAAATCAATGTAGTAGATATTGCGGTCTTCATCTGGCGATATCTCTTGGCACCAAAAAGCTGAGAAATAACTACTGAACAGCCTACGTTACTTCCCATAGCAATTGCCATGAAAATCATAGTAATGGGGTATGATGCTCCCACCGCAGCCAATGCGCTCTCTCCGTGGGCAGAAAAATTCCCAACGATTATACTGTCAGCAATATTATAGAATTGTTGGAACATCACGCTGATAAACAGCGGTATAGTGAACTGCCACAAAACCTTTGACGGCTGTCCAACCGTTAAATCCTTTACCATTCTAAACCTCTCCTTCATTATGTTCATTCCGGGGACAAATGTACCAGTCTCGTCCCCTCTTAGAACAATTTCACCGTATATATTTTAGTACCAATAATTGGCAAAGTCAAAGGTTATACCCTCCTAAATCTTGACTTTTGACCGTTCTCTTGGTAACATTCATAAGGATTGTTTTTTATAAAATTACAGGAGAAAAACTATGAATTATACAAGTATTTTTGACGTAATTGGACCTAACATGATTGGTCCTTCAAGCTCCCACACTGCGGGTGCTTGTGCCATCTCACTTATGGCAAGACGTCTGTTTAACGAAGAAATCACGCGTGTAGACTTCACTCTATACGGTTCATTTGCCAAGACTTATCAGGGTCACGGTACTGACAAGGCACTTCTTGGCGGCATCTTAGGATTTTCACCAGATGACGTAAGAATTCGAGATGCTTTCGCTATTGCAGAACAAAGAGGCGTAGAATTCAACTTCATCGAAGACCACAGCCACGATCATGGTCATCATCCTAACACAGCCGATATCGTAATGCATAACGGCAAGGGTCGTACTCAGTTTATCCGTGGCGAATCCATCGGAGGTGGTCGTATGAAGATCGTAAAGATCAACAACATCGACGTTGACTTTACTGGCGAATATGCAACTCTAATCATCAAGCAGTACGATAGACCTGGCGTTGTTGCCCACATCACTAAGTGTTTAAGCGACAAGAACGTAAACATCGCCTTCATGCGTCTATATCGTGAGGCAAAGGGCGAAACTGCATATACAGTTATTGAGTCTGACCAGCACATTCCAGACGAAATTGTTGATTTAATTAACGATCACGAAAATATCCAGAAGACTCTGGTATTACAGGTTTAGGAGGTTAGTTGAATGGACTTTATTAATGGCGAATCACTGCTTGCCTTATGTGCGGCAGAAAATAAAAAAATCTCAGAAATAATGCTGGAAAGAGAAATCGATCTAGGCGAAACAACAAAGGAAGAAGTATACAAAAAGCTAGCATATTCCATTAGCATTATGAAAAACGCTACGACTGATCCGATTAAGAACCCACAGAAATCCATCGGCGGACTTATAGGCGGCGAAGCTAAGGCTATCTATGACTATGCCTTCAAGGCTGGTGCTATGCCTCTATGTGGAGCCGTTCTATCAAAGGCGATTGCTTATGCAATGGCCGTATTAGAAGTGAACGCATCCATGGGTCTAATCGTAGCAGCACCTACTGCAGGCTCTGCAGGTGTTATCCCTGGTGCTGTTCTTGCTGTTTGCGAGGAATACAATCTTGGGGAAGATGCTATCTATAGCGGTTTACTAAACGGCAGTGCCCTTGGTTATATTGTTATGAGAAACGCTTCCGTTTCTGGTGCCGAGGCTGGTTGTCAGGCCGAAGTTGGTGCTGCATCCGCAATGGCTGCATCCGCTATCGTTGAGCTTCTTGACGGTACTCCAGAGCAGTGCCTACACGCTGCAAGCATCGCATTCTCAAACCTTCTAGGTCTTGTTTGTGACCCAATTGCGGGACTAGTTGAATCACCTTGCCAGAGCAGAAACGCTATCGGCGTATCCAACGCTTTCACAAGCGCACAGCTTGCTCTTGCTGGAGTTAAGCACCCAATTCCGTTCGACGAAATGGTAGAAGCTATGTACAAGGTTGGCTTATCACTGCCTTTCGAACTTAGAGAAACTGCCCTAGGCGGCAACGCATCCACACCTACAGGCTGCACTCTATGTAAGAAGTGCATTGGCTAAACTTGAGCTTAAGCTTAAGCTTAAGCTTGAGGCCTTCCCTGACCCATGAGATTTGTTGGCTAATTTAGCATTAGATGGTATAAATGACAACAAAACAGATCGTTTGTTGGTTAAATATTTATTTTTTCTTCATTTTGACAACGTTTTTATAGTGATTTCTGTAAAATTCACTTCTTTTAATGGAAAAGCAATATATTTTGTTGTCATTTCACCTATCAAATAGAAATGTAGCCAACATTTCAGAAAAAATGTTGGCACTTTTACACGTTATGTGCATTTTTGCACAACATTAAATGAAACATATAAACCCGTGAAGCCTTAAGCCAATATCGTCAAGTTAAGATGATATTGACCTACCACTTCACGGGTTTTTTAGCATTTAATCGAAATCAATTATAAGCATATCGTTTAGTTTGCACAGCGTATTTACCACCGTGAAGATGATTACGGCGCCTAGTTTAGCTGTCGTATCATCCTGGTCGAATCTAGGTGAGATTTCGCAAATGTCAAAACCTCTTACCTTTCTCGTACGAAGAATATGCTTAATGATGGGAATTACCGCTTCCGGATCAAGGCCTAGGGCCTGAGTTGCACTTACCCCCGGAGCGAATGCCGCAGAGAACACGTCTGTACAGATTGTGATATACGCAGAACTACAGTTGAACAAGAAATTATCTACCTTTTCTAGGATTACTGCATATGTAGAGTTCTGTATTTCTTTTGCCAAAATGTAATTTACATTATGTTCCTGAGCATATTTGAACAAACTTACCGTATTACTGTGCTTCTGGATACCAAGAGGCATGTAATGATATGGCACTTTTTCATCACTGTAAATGTCAGTAATCTGTCTAAACATTGAGCCTGATGATGGCCCGTTTTCGTAAGGTCTAAGGTCAAAGTGCGCATCGAAGTTTACAATGCCCATGTCTAAAGGCTTTTCTCTATTTTTTAAATCCTTAAATTGCCCCTGAAAATGCCCATAAGTCGTCTCATGGCCGCCACCTAATACGATTGGAAATAGTCCAAGACTTAGAATTTTCTCTACAGCAAGACCTAAAAGTTTCTGACCTTCTTCCATAGAAATCTCATCGCATAAGATGTTTCCGGCATCATAAAGTTTTACTTTTGAGTCAAATGTACATGGCAAGTTTGACATCTGTTTTCTAATAAAATCTGGTGCGAGTGCTGTACCTACACGGCCCCTATTACGCTTTACGCCTTGTTCACTGCAAAATCCAATAAATGCAAAGCCGTACTCGCACTCAAACTCACTCAAATCGCTGTTTAAGTCCAGTGGCTTTACCCACTGATGCCATCTAAAGGCATCGTAGTCTTCTGTACTGTCTACTCGGCCTTTCCAAAATTCCATTGCATCCACATAATTAGTTAATTTCATTTTTTCCACCTTTTTTCCTATTTATTAGTCCAAATTCCACATATTGTTCCTACATAAACTATATCACGAGGCAATTTTTTGTCAATTATGTTCGCTATTCTTTATAAAGAAAGTCACTGCTCCTATTATAATAGTGCAGTGACCTCTTAGAATTTGTGTTATAGACTTTCTATTTCTTCCTTTGTTAGCTTAGTGAGTTCTACGATATCTTCAATATCATATCCCCTCTCTTTCATTCCCTTTGCTACATCTAAGGAGTTCTTTTTTATTCCTTCTTTTATTCCTTCTTTTATTCCTTCTTCTCTACTTGCTTCTCTAACTTCATCCAGTTTTTCTTCAAAGGTCATGAATACACCTCCTAGCGCTTCATCTTTTTTTATATCTTCTATTCGTTCTGATAATTCTGCTACATATGAGTCTTTAATAATTGCTGCGTTTTCTACTGTTGACTTTTCGACAAAGTTTAAGAATGCTTTTAACTCTCTTGAAACTTCACCTACGTGACCTTTTGTGTTTAAGAACACTTTTACACATTCATCGCCTAATTCAACATCAGGTTTCTCGTGACAAATATTTGAAAACGTGTATTTATATAGTCCCTCACCAAAAGGATCCTTCGTACATATGAATATTATGTACTGTTTCTTTAGTTTATCATAGCCATGTCCTCGTTTCAAGAAATCGTAATCGATGTTTGCTTGGTACTTTC
>JAFYLX010000085.1 GCA_017556895.1 Bacillota bacterium
TATAGAGCAAAGATAAAAACTCCTATGCATAGTATCATTAATATGGTATACAGGGCCTTGCCCTTAGATTTTTTCTTTTCTTCCATAGTCGTACCCCTTTTAAATAAAAATAGGGCGACTTACTAGTCGCCCCTTAATTATAATCTTATAAGATGTAGTTTTCAAGTACCTGACCGTCGAAGTCGAAGTTTTCGATCTGTAAGTAGTATTCAGCAGAGTCGATTAGAGCCTTCATTGGGCAAAGGCCGATAACTTCGGAACCGATTACTGTTACGCCGTATCTCTTAGCTTCGGACTTAACCATTTCAGTTACTCTGTAAAGTGGAGTAACTCTGAAGTCAGTCATGTTGATGGAAACCTGTGCAATGTTTCTGTCTTCAAGCATGAAGCCCATAGCCTTAACATTGTTTAAACCGCCATCTTTTTCTCTGATTACAGCTGCGATGTTCTTTGCAATCTGTACGTCAGAAGTGTTTAAATTTAAGTTGTAAGCTACTAGAGGTGGTCTTGCTCCTACTGCAACAACGCCGCCTGTAGGGTTGATTCTAGCTCCACCAAAATCTGGTTCCCATTCAGGATCCTGAACTTTTTCTGCCATTCCTTCGAACTGACCCTTTCTTACTGTAGCAAGGTTCTTTCTGTTTGGCTTCTGAGCAGACATTTCGTATAAGAATACTGGAAGGTCAGCTTCTTCTGCGATTCTCTTACCAACAACCTTGGAAAGTTCGATACATTCTTCGTTTGTAGCGTCTTTGATTGGAACGAAAGGCATTACGTCTACGCAGCCCATTCTTGGGTGTTCGCCTGTATGCTTAGTAAGGTCGATTAATTCTACTGCCTTCTTTGCAAGCTTAACGGATGCTTCTTCAACGCCCTTAGCATCACCGATATAAGTGATTACTGTTCTGTTGTGGTTAGGGTCGGAGGAGTAGTTTAATAATGTGCAACCAGGAGTTGTTCTGATCTGATCTACACATGCTTCGATAACTGCTTCATTTCTACCTTCGGAAATGTTAGGAATGGATTCGATAATCTGAGCCATTTTTCTTTTCTCCTTTTTATTTACAAAATATCCTTAATATTATAAAGAAGCTAATACTTCTTCGTAAATCTTAGCGCCTAATTCTTCTGCTCTCTTAACCATGTCAGCAGCGTCTGCGAATCTAGCTCTTTCTTCTTCAGCCTTGATGCCTGGAAGGTTGATCATAACATTTAAGTATGCACCCTTGATACCAGCAACTAGGTTAAGAGCTGCAACGCCTAAGTCGGATGCAGCGTTAGGGTTGGACTTTCCTACAATCTTAGCTGTAGTTTCAAGACCCTTCATGCAAAGTTGCATTGTTTCGTAAGGAACTTCAGTTGCACCAACTGTAGCAGCCTGGATAGCCTTGGATCTAGCTGCCTTTTCTTCGTCTGTTTCCTTTGGAAGCTTGAATGCTGCGGAAACCTGATTGAAAGCTTCTGTATCCTTGTCGATTCCAACTACTAGAGCTTCGAATACTTCTAGGATTTCTGCCTTAACGCCTTCGCAAAGTTCTTTGTGCTCAGCATACTTTTCCTTTGGAATAGTAAGGTCACAAACCATTGCAACTAGGCCAGCGCCCTGAGCTGCAGAAAGAGCACTAACGGATCCGCCGCCTGGAGCAGGTGCGTCTGATTTTAAAACATCTAGGTATGTTTTAACTGTCATATCTACTAATTTCATATTACACTAAGTTTCCTTTCTTGATTGTCTGAAGAGCTAAGTTGGAGCCGAATCTGTAGCAAAGCATTTCCATATTTGGTGCGTCCCAGATTACTAGGTCGCCCTGCTTTCCAACTTCTAAAGTACCAACCTTGTCACCTCTGTTGATAGCGCATGCTGGGTTGATAGTAACTGCAGTAAGAATTTCTTCTGGAGTCATTCTATACTTTAGGTAACCAAGGTTCATTACGAACTGTAAGTTCAGTGATGGGCATGAACCAGGGTTGAAGTCTGAAGCGATCGCTACCGGAATTTCGTATTCGTCGATCATTCTTCTAACCGGTGCAAATGTTGCGCCTAGATAGAAAGAAGTTCCCGGCAAGCACATTGCTGTAACGCCACCTTCAGAAAGTGATTTCATTCCTGCTTCATCAATTACGATTAAGTGTTCAGCGGATTTTGCCTTCATTTCTCCTGCAAGAACGCTTCCGCCGATTGCTTCGATTTCATCAGCATGAATCTTAAGGTCAAAGCCAAGTTCCTTTGCCTTTTCTAGGTAAACCTTGCTCTGTTCGTAGTTAAACACTGAATCTTCTGTGAAGACATCAATGAACTCAGCAAGATTCTTTTCTTTGATAACAGGCATCATTTCGATACAACGATCGATGAATTCCATTTCCTTGCCTTTCCACTGTGCTTCTACTGCATGAGCAGGCATGAATGTGGAAACAATGTCCATCGGATGATCTTCGTTAAGTTTCTTTAGAACTTCTAGAAGTTTGATTTCTGTTTCAAGGTCAAGCCCATAACCACTCTTACCTTCGCAAGTAGTTACACCAAGACCCATCATTTCATCGAGGAAGCCCTCTGTCTTTTCGTAAAGTTCTTCGAAAGA
>JAFYLX010000086.1 GCA_017556895.1 Bacillota bacterium
TGAAGTAGCATTTGAAAATGAGACTTTAGATGAAGGGGACGGCATGCTCGCAATAATATATGGTGGCTGCAATTATGACAGTAGGATAATTGCTAGTCGTAACGGGTTTATCCAATGTCATGAAACAACATTCTTTGGGTCGTTAGGAGAAAAACTAGGGAGTGCTAATCACGGCAGACTTGAAGGAGAAATTAGAAAGATAAAAAAAGGCAAAGAGTACGGATTGTTTGTAGCGTTTTCAAATGTTGACGGTGGTGATCTTGCGTATACCATAGAATCTATGGAAAAGAAAGACGTTGAGTTAAAAGAAAACGACTATACAGTTTATGTAACTATTACATTCTCGTAGTATAGATTAAGGGGGTTAAGATGAAACAGAAAATAATAATTACAATAGCCTTTGCTATAAGCCTATCGCCTATGCTGCTCAGTCAGTACGGGGGCATGAGAGGAGTTCAAGAAATCAGCGGATTAATTAATCTGACGAATCCAATTGGCCTACTAGCGTTGGTGATATTTCTAGTAGGTGTGTGGGGCCCTTTCGAGAATAAGAAAACAGGATGGCTGTTTGGACTCATAGGAACAATTGGAATAGTGCTATCTGAATTATATAACTATTTCACATGGCACGTGCTTACAATTACAGGAGAGATAAGTTTGAAGCACAGCATCATGTTTGCGTTTCCGGAGTTTTATGTTGGATTGGCTGTATCCATAATAATGGTTGTTGTATACTTGGTTGCAACCCAAAATAGTTATAAATAAAAAACGCTAGATAATTCTAGCGTTTTTCTTGTATACCTTGATGTCTCTTCATTCTTGACCAATTAATATAGCCATAGATGTCGTTTATAAAGAATATACTGAAGCAGGCAATCATGGAAACATATGATATGTTTTCAAAAGTTGCCATAACCCATAATACAATTAAAACTAGGTCGTTTGCAGCGTATGCAAGTGCATAATGGGGGTCTCTAAGCATCATCAAAGCCGATGCAAGAAAACTTGTAGTTACGGAAATCGTACTAAAAACGATATTTGCCATATTAAAAAACACAAGTATATAGTAGAAAATCCATGTGACTAATAGGGTCACTATAAATAGAAGAGTATACTGCTTCGTGTTTAGGGTTCTAACCTTAACTTGCTTTTCTGAATAAGGATTTTTTAGCCAGGTTATTACGGAAAGTAGGGCAATTGGTGCAGTCATTCCCATGTAAGTAATCATCTCTCCGTAATATGCAAAGCCAAAAGATATTAGGCTGTAGAGCAGGCTGAATACGATGGTTAGAATCTGCCCAAGTACATCTCCCTTTGCAACAAAAATTAATGCAGTGACCCCTATGAGGGATGCGATTAATGTCATGAAATTTTCACTCTTAAAAAGGAGAAATGAAAGAGTTACGATGACCACGGATATAAGCCAAAGTTTTCTCTCGAAGGAGTTTAAGTTTTTAATTGAAGCTTTGATTCCAGCATAAATATTTAAGTTCATATTGGATCCTTTCATATCTAAAAAAGCATCCGACCCATATCTTCTAAGACCTAACGATACGGTTCGAATGCTTTAATTTACGCATTTTGCTACCCGGTGGCAGCTAACAATATTTAATTCACCTTATTAAAACATATTTTGAAGTGTAAATCAACAACTTTTACAGAACTAATTGCTAGCTTCTTCTACTTGTTCTTCACCATATATAATCCCTTTTGAGTCCTTCTGAATTTCATATCCGTATTCGAAGATATAGGACATGCTGAATATGATTAGGATTTCTAGTATACCCATAAGCTCGAATGGACTTTCCACTTCAGTCATACCGAAGATTAAATTGATGAAAATCCCAGATAGTGGTGTTAGTATGATTAGCGCAATCATTAAGTAAGAGATTCTCTTAATGAAATTAACATTATCTAACGTAAAAGGTGTGTTATTGTTCTTAATGTTATTAAATAATTTTTCGATGTAACCTAATATGATTATGACAATGACGATATTGATTAAAAGGAAAACCAAAGCGGCCTCAGCATACCCAATTATTTCAGCACTAGAGTGAGTGCTAAAAATCTCAATGAATTCGCTTTGGGATATGTCGGCATCAATATCTGCGATGATTATGTCATGTATTTCGAGCTTATCCTGATCGATGATTTGGATATTGTCTGTTTTGAATGTTATTTCATCAGAACCCACATCTACATTGCTTACAACATAAGGGACTAATACCATGGCTAGGATGACGAAGGCTATTGCGACCTTTAGTACGATTCCCCCAATTTTGCCAATTAAGCCGATTACATTACTAAGAGTCTTAACTTGCTTTTGCTTCTTTTCATTAAATTTTACTACGTTCATAACAATCTCTTCATCTAATGAAGAAAAGTCACTCATCTCAGTATGCACCAGGTCATTGATTTTGCAGTTGAAAATCTTGCAGAGCTGCAACATATTATGCATTTCGGGATATGCTTCTCCGTTTTCCCATTTTGAGACTGACTGTCTAGAAACATTGACCTTTTCGGCAAGCTGCTCCTGTGACATTTTATGATGTTTTCTAATCGCTTTTAAATTATCTCCAAACTTCATTAGATTTAACTCCTTTCGTAGCTTAAGTTTAAGAGAATAAGGGTTTTATTTCTACCAACTTTCGGTTGCATTTTCGGTTGCAACCGAAAAATGACATATTTATCGTTTAATAAAAAGCAAAACCTTAACTGCAAATAGTAAAAAAGCAACAATTATTGCATAGGGTTCTCTTGCTAAAGACAAGTATAACACAGTTGTAATGCTAATTCCAAGGGAAGCATTCCTGATAATGTTTTGAAACGGATGATGCCCTGTTTGAGTTAAAACTATTTTAAGAACACCAAGGCCAAAGAGAGTAAGGAATAGGGCCCAATGAATTATAAGGTTGAGGGGAGAACCTTCAGCATATGATAGAAGACTAATTGAATATACATATCCATCCACCTCAAGGGGATAGAGAGGCAAGACTATAAGAAAAAGTGCAAAGAAATCTGCTATGCCGAAAAACATATTGTTTAGCTTTTGCAGGTTTGCTTCGTTTTCTCTAGTGGCAATAGAAATTAGTTTTTCGCTGGATAAAAGCTCATCGATTGAGACATCAAAGAAGCTAGAGATTTCTTTCAAAGAATCTATATTAGGATAACCTCTACCGGATTCCCATTTAGAGATAGCAGTCCTAGAAACATATAAGGCTTCTGCAAGTTCTTCTTGCGTAAGATTTCTTGCCTTTCTTAAATTTTGAAGTTTTTCGTAAAATTCCATAGGAATCCCTCCCGATTGTTATTTTCTGTTTTCCCACATTTCGACCGTAGCAACGTATATTAAGAAAAGTCCTGCACTTAGTAGTACGCCACCAACTATGTCTGTAAGCCAGTGAACCCCGGATAATAGCCTGCCGACTACCATGAAGGCAGAGTATAAATAAGTGAATGTAAAAGCCACTTTTTTGAAAGTTTCATTAGTGAATCTACGTTTTGCCTGAAATATTAGAGTAGGCATCACGCACAGCACCAGCATTGTTGTTGATGATGGGTAGGATGCTTCCATTGCGCCTTCTATTAATATGGGTCTGTAGTTGATAGGAATAAACTCAAAGCCCAGGAAGCAGAGAATGATTAAGCTGTAATAGATGCCTAGAAGTATAATATCCATATCAACTTTTTTTAGGCTTTTTCTCTTAATGAGTTGTCCAAGGCCGATTCCTGCAAAAATGGCACAGACAGATAGAGGAAGTAGTGAAAGCCAGTCAGTGATTACGTAAAGTGACATATGAACACCTATGAGCTTATGGAACCACGTATTCAATGTGGCAAGGCCTATATTTGTATTGCTTACTCCGACAGGTCTAACATCAATAGTTGCAATTAATAACGTCCAAAATGCAAAGCTAAATAAAAGTGTGGCTGCTACAATTAATTTTTTATTCTTCATTATGTATCCTTCCTTTGATTAAAGTCTTTTAATCGAAGGTACCATGCGGATACTTATATTATAAAGAAACTGAAGGTGGCAGTAACGATACTTTTCGTATCATTACAAAATAAAAAACGCATTACATACAAGCAATGCGTTTTCGACCGTAATAATATGTTTTTATTCGCCTTCAAGAACCGCAAGCATTAGAATACCAACGATAATGATGGAAATGAATAAGTACTGTCTGTTTGTAAGTCTTTCCTTAAGAACGATTCTGGATAATAGTAGTGATACTACGCAAACGGATGAGATGATTGGAGCAGCGATTGCACCGTTTCCGCTCATTGCGTATACATAAGTTAACTGACCAGCTGTTTCACATACAGCTGCTGCAATCTTGGACTTCTGCTTTGGTAGTTCGAATTTAACTTTCATTAACTTCATGAAGATGAAAAGAACAATACCAACGATTGCAAATGTTAATTCGTAAGAGATATTTGCAACCAATTCGATGTTTTCTTCGTTTACACCGATTAACGGGCTTGTTTCCATTTCAAGGAAGAAGATATCAAGGAAGCTTCCGAATGCGTCAATAATTGCATAGCAGAAAGGCATCGCAAAAGAAATAGTAGCAAGTCTCTTTCCTAATCTTTCTCTTCTATCTAAGTCTGTAGTCTTTTCTGTATAGCCTACACCGATGATACCAACAGCAATTATGCCAATTGCGATCCATACCGGCATAGAGATGCTTTCTCCTAGGAAAAGGAAACAAAGTACAGAGCACATTGCGCCTGCAGTATTTTCTACAGGATCGGATAAAGATTCTTTGATGAATCTAATACCGAAGAATGAACAAGCCATAGATAAGATGTAACATAATGAAACCGGTAAGTAAGCGATTAAGTTCATTGGGTCATAGGCAATATCTGATGTTAGCAGTGTAAATACTGCATGAATACCCATTACCGCACCTACCAAAATAACAACCTTTAGGTGTCCGTATTTTTCGTCTTCGTGTGAACCCATCTTGTAGAAAAGTTCAGCTAGACCCCAAATTAACGTTGTTGCTAAAGTAAAAATTAGCCACATAAAACTAGTCCTCCTGTAAACATAATAAAATCCGTCTATTGCTAGGCGGATTTTTAAAAATCACTTTGTTGGCTTTTAAGCCACTCGAGCATTATAACACTAAAAACTACCAAAAGTCGATAGTTTTTTGCGTAAATAATTTGAATATGCAGTAGGAACTTTACTTGATGCTGAAATATTCTACTGCAAAAATAACAGCGATGCCAACTATCATGCTAAATACAACGTACAAGAAGGCTATACCCATGTGTCCTGACTTCATCAGATCACTAGTTTCCAAAGCAAAAGTAGAGAATGTAGTGAAGCCGCCACATAAACCGACCTTTAGAAACAGTAACATTTGTGGATTCAGTTCAATATTTTTGGATGCTGATACTGCAATGACGCCTATCAGAAGGCAGCCAATGACATTTATAGCAAAGGTTTTTATTGGAAATGCAAGGGTTTCAGTTACAGGGATTAGCCCTATAACATACCTGAGGACAGAACCGATAAACCCGCCTGCCCCAACAGCTAAAATGTTTAGCATTATATCACCTCAAACCAAACTTATCTTTCGGGTACGATTTCTAACCAGTATCCATCTGGGTCCTGGATGAAGTATAGTCCCATTTCTTCGTTTTCGAAGCAGATGCAACCCATCTCTTCGTGAAGCTTGTGTGCTGCTTCGTAGTCATCAGTGTGGAATGCAAGGTGGAATTCTTCGTCTCCAAGGTTATACGGTTCTTCTCTGTCTCTAATCCAAGTAAGTTCTAGCTGGAAGTCAGTAGTGTCATTGCCTACGAAAACGATGATGTAGGAGCCGTCTTCTGCTTCGATTCTTCTTACAGGCTTAAGGCCTAGCGCCTTTTCGTAGAAATCTAGAGATTTATCTAAATCAAGAACATTATAGTTTTCGTGATACATTTTGAATTTCATAATTTTGCCCATCCTTTATATTAGTCTTTTATACTTTAAAGTATATCATATCTCGGTTGAGAATTAACATATTTTGTGCAATAATAATTAATAGGGAAAAGTTTAAGATTTGGAGATTATTATGACAAAGACGAAGGTATTAGCTGCCGTAATAACCCTGCTGATCGTACTCGTCATTTGGACGATTTGGGGCAATTCGGCGCTAGAATTAAATAGATACACAATTGAATCAAAAAAACTCCCAAAATCATTTGATGATTTCAAGATAGTTCAGGTTTCTGACCTGCATAATGCTGAGATGGGAGAAGATAATGAGAAGCTTCTGGCACTGATCAGCGAGGCGAAACCAGATATCATAGCTATAACTGGGGACATGATAGACTCTAGGAGAACCGATGTGGAGATTGCTTTGGACTTCGCAAAGGAAGCGGTGAAGATAGCACCTTGCTATTATGTCTGCGGTAATCACGAACTTAGGGTAGAAGAATATGATGACCTAAAGGAAGGCTTACACGAACTAGGCGTTGTAATTCTTGAAAATGAAAAGAAGAGCATCGTTAGAGATAATCATGAGATAACCATAATCGGACTTAATGACCCGAGCTTTGAGGCGTTTGCAACATTTATGGGCGAGGACGAACTGATAGAAGCGTATTTAAAAACGCTTGTGGAGGATGATAATAACTACAAGGTGTTATTATCACATAGACCGGAGCTCTTTGAAACTTACGCTGAAGCAGGGGTAGACTTAGCACTATCGGGACATGCCCACGGTGGGCAGATTAGATTGCCGATAATTGGCGGCATCATAGCACCTCATCAGGGATTGTTACCTGAGTATGACGGCGGGCTATATATAAAGGAAGAAACAAGCATGGTTGTAAGTAGAGGGATCGGAAACAGCATATTTCCTTTCCGTTTTAATAACCGCCCGGAAGTGGTATTAATAGAATTACAAGCGAGGTAATTTATGAATATTAGCAAAATCGAAAAATTTATGGAAAACAGAGCACCGGGGGACATCGGCAAACGCAAAAATTGTAGCGTGCTGATTCCACTGGTAGAGATAGATGGCAAGCTTCATATCCTATATGAGCAGCGTTCCACTAAAATCAAGACTCAGCCGGGAGACGTATGCTTCCCGGGAGGGGTTATGGAAAAAGGCGAGACTCCGATAGAATGTGCACTACGTGAGACTGAAGAGGAAATAGGAATAGCGCAGGATAAGATCAGGGTGCTTGGCCAGTTTGACTCACTATTTGAAGTGAGAAACATCACTATGCATACGGTAATCGGCGTAATAGAGCAGGAATCACTAGCGGAACTTCACATTAACCCTGATGAGGTTGCGACAGTGTTCACCGTTCCTTATGAATTCTTTGAGAATAGAGAACCGCTTATTTATGAACATGACGTTATACAGAAGGTAGATGATTTTCCGTATGAAGAGACGGGAATAAACCCTAACTATAAGTGGAGAGTTGGTAAGGCACAGATTCCTATCATGCACTATCCGTCAAAGGACGCAGAGGGATCCCAGCTTATCTGGGGACTTACGTGCAACATCACATTATGGCTAAAGGATAAGTTAAAAGAGTATTATCAGGATTAATCAATGGGAGAAATATAGAAATGGGTAGATTTGAAGAACAAAGAGCATTTTTAAAGACTGATTTTAAGATGTTAAAAGGCGTAAAAACCGGTGCATCACAGGGTATACCTCAGCCATCACCGCAGAAAGAAGTTGAAGAAGGTGCGATGATTGTAGGATTGCCGGCGCCAAGCGCATGTGAACTCTCAAAGCCAGATACGCGCAAGTGCATTGGTGACAGAAAGAGCGTAAGAAGATATACGGAAGAAGCCATAACATTGGAGGAACTTTCATATTTGCTTTGGGCGACACAAGGTGTGAGAGGTACAAATGAAAATGGTAAAATTATGAGAACTGTTCCTTCTGCAGGAGCAACTAACACATTTGAAACTTATTTATTTGTCAAGAATGTTGAAGGTTTGCAGCAGGGTATCTATAGATACCAGGTGTATGAACATAAACTAGTGTTTTTGAAAGCAGTTAGCGACATGACTGCTATGATTGATGAACTGACTATGGCAGAGAGACAGCCTTTTGTGCCATACTTCGCAGGAAAGGCTTCCGTTATTTTTGCTTGGAGTACTATACCGTACCGCGCAGAGTGGAAATTTGACGTGCAGGCCCACAAGAAGATACTGATTGATGTAGGGCACGTTTGTCAAAATCTATACATAGCAGGAGAATCCATCGATAGAGGGGTTTGTGCCATCGGAATTTATAACCAAGAATTGATGGACGAGGTTTTAGAACTTGATGGCGACGAAGAACTTGTAATTTATCTTGCCTCTGTAGGTGGTAAAGAGGAGGAGTAATGGTATATTTAGGATGTCACTTAACGTCCTCCAAGGGCTATGCTCACATGGCCAAGGAGGCGATTTCAATAAAAGCAGACACGCTGCAGTTTTTTACTAGAAACCCTAGAGGCGGAAAGGCCAAGGCCATCGACCCAGAAGACGCAGCAAAGTTTAGGGAGCTGGCACAAGAGCATAACTTCGGTAAGATTGTTGCCCATGCTCCGTACACTATGAACCCTTGCTCAAAAGAGGCGAAGACGAGAGAGTTTGCCCATATGGCTATGACAGACGACCTTGAGCGAATGGAATATGTCCCGGGCAATTATTATAACTTCCACCCAGGCAGCCACGTAGGGCAGGGCTCTGAAGCAGGAATTGAGATGATAGCACAGATGCTAAACGATATCTTGAAGCCTGAGCAGACTACGACGGTCCTACTTGAGACTATGGCCGGCAAGGGCAGTGAAGTAGGCGGAAAGTTCGAAGAACTGAAAGCAATCATCGACCGTGTCGAATTAAAAGACAAAATTGGTGTATGTTTAGACACTTGCCATGTTCACGACGCAGGTTACGATATAGTTAACGACTTAGAAGGTGTTTTAGATGAATTTGACCGAGTAATCGGCCTTGAATATCTAAAGGCCCTTCACATAAATGATAGCAAGAACCCATGTGAGGCACATAAGGACAGACATGCATGCATCGGGGAAGGCTACATCGGCAAAGAAGCTATAGCTAGAATCCTATCCCATCCAAAGCTACAGGGACTTCCTTGCGTATTAGAAACACCGCAGGAGAGCCTTGAAGGTTATGGAGAGGAAATAGAAATGATTAGGGGGATGTTATAATGAAGAAGAAAACAATGGATATTTTGACAATTAACCCAGGTTCAACTACGACAAAGATCGCGGTATTTCAGGACATGGTACCGCTATTTACAGAAACAATCACTCATGATGCAGATGAATTAAAGAGAATGAAAGGTATCTTTGGACAGCTTCATTTTAGAGAATCTTTAATCAAGCAGGTTGTTGCGAAGAATAACTATGATATCAAAAGGCTAGACGCTGTAGTAGCAAGAGGCGGTATGATTATCGGCCTTCACGGTGGTGGATACAAGGTAACACCGGCTCTTTGTAAGGCGATGAAGGATCCAAAGAATCCGCCACATGCTTCCAGTATGGGTGCACAGCTTGCGTATGATATCGCAGATCCTCTTGGAATTCCATCCTTTATATATGACTCTACTATGGGATGTGAACTTAGTGACGTTGCAAAGGTTTCGGGGCTTGCAGAAATTGAAAGATACGGTTGCTGCCATGTACTGAACGCTAGAGCTCAGGCTATGAACTACGCAGCGACAGTTGGCACAGACTATAAGGACTTAAGACTTCTAGTTTGCCATATGGGCGGCGGAATCACAGTATCTGCGCATGAGGGAGGCAAGATTATCGACGTATCAAGCTATGACGACGGTCCGATGTCACCGGAAAGAACAGGAGGAATCCCTCTAATCCTATGGACTAAGCTATGTTTCTCAGGCAAATACACTGAAGAAGAAGTAGAAAAGCTAATTGCAGGACGCGGAGGCCTTGTTTCATATCTAGGAACAACTGACTGCAGAGAAGTTGAGGCAATGATTGAAGCAGGAGACCAGAAGGCTAAAACAGTATATGAAGCTATGGCTTATCAGGTTGCTAAGGCTATCGCACAGATGTCAGTTGCACTAAAAGGCAAGGTTGATGCAATCATCCTAACAGGTGGTGCGGCGCATTCCAAGAAGCTTCCTTCAATGATTAAGGACTATGCCGGACATATCGGTACATTCGTACTTATGCCAGGCGAAGACGAGCTTGAAGCATTAGCTGCAGGAGCCGCTAGAATCATGAGAGGCGAAGAAGAAGGAAGGGAATATTAATATGAAGGTTCTATTTGTAAACGCCTGCGTTCGCAGTACAGACTCAAGAACGTACCAGCTTTGCAAAGATTACATAGCAAAACTGCCCGAAGATGCACAAGTGGTAGAAGTTAATCTTGATGAATCAGGAATTAAGCCCTTGGATAAGGAATTATTGAAGAGAAGAGATGCGCTTCTTGCTTCAAAGAACTTCGATGACCCAATGTTTAACTATGCGAAGCAGATTATGGAAGCGGACCATGTTATAATTGGCGCACCTTATTGGGACCTATCATTTCCTGCACTCCTAAAGATTTACCTAGAACAGTGTTCGGTGACAGGCCTAACATATATTTATAACGAAAAGGGAATCCCAGAGGGCCAGTGCAAGGCCAAAAGTTTAAGCTATATCACTACTTCCGGCGGACCTATCGGTGATTTTAACTTCGGATATGACTATATCAAGGGGCTATGCCTATTGTTTGGTATTCCGAAAACTCATTTTGCAAGCGCTGAAGCACTAGACGTTTGGGGTAATGACATCGATGCTATTATGGCGGGAGCAAAGGAGAAAATTACCGAAATAGTAAAGTCTCTATAGGCCGTATAAGCGAAATTATTGACGTTCATAATATAAAATATGAGCGAAAGAATATTAGAGATTTTAGTTTTTATACTCGGCGGTGCGGCATATGGGATGATAGAAATCCTATACAGAGGTCACACGCATTGGTCAATGTTATTGACGGGAGGCGCATGCATCTTGACTATGTATATAATGTCGGGATGGCTTATGGAAACACCTCTCGTAGTAGGTGCCTTGGCAAGCGCTTTTGTAATAACGCTTTATGAACTATGCGTGGGTCTAATAGTAAACGTTAGATTGGGCTGGGAAGTGTGGGACTATTCGGATATGCCGTGTAACTTGATGGGGCAGATTTGCCCAACATTTACAACCCTGTGGTTTTTACTAAGTTTGATTTTTTTATCTATAGTTAAATTGTTTGCATAAAAGGAGATATTTATGACATTAGATTACAGCAAGCTTCAGAACGGAAGCGATATTAGAGGTGTAGCCCTAGTGGGTGATGACGGAAAGGCCGTAAACCTGACGAGAGTAGAGACTCTTAGACTTACAATGGGTTTCGCAAAGTGGCTTTCCGAAAAATGCGGAAAGGACTACAAAGCACTTAAGGTTTCTGTGGGCCACGACAGCAGACTTACGGCAGAAGTATTAAAGACTGCAATTTGCGATGCGTTCAATCACTTAGGAGTGGAAGTGTTAGACTGCGGACTTGCTTCAACGCCGGCGATGTTTATGTCCACTATCTTCGATGACTTTAAGTGTGACGGAGCTATTATGATTACAGCCAGCCACCTACCGTTTAACAGAAACGGATTCAAATATTTCGATAAGGATGGAGGCTTAAACAAGGCTGATATCACTGCCATCATTAGAAATGCGGAGGCTTTAGAACTTCCGGATACTATCGAAGCTGCTTCTCCTAAAAAGGCAGACTTAATCGCTACATATTCTGAACATTTAAGAAAAAAGATTATCGCAGAAGTTAACCACCCTACTTGCTACGATAAGCCACTTACGGGTTTAAAAATCGTAGTTGATGCAGGTAACGGCGCAGGTGGATTTTATGCGAAACAGATTCTAGAGCCATTAGGCGCAGACATCACAGGTAGCCAGTTCCTAGAACCTGATGGAAATTTCCCTAACCATGCGCCAAACCCTGAAAACAAGGAAGCGATGGAAGCAATCTGCAAGGCGGTTAAAGAAAATAATGCTGACTTCGGTATCATCTTCGATACAGACGTTGACCGTTCATCCGCAGTAGATGCAAATGGAAAAGAAATCAACAGAAACGCTATCGTTGCAATGGCTACTGCACTAATTGCTAAGGAGTATCCTGGAACTACTGTAGTTACAGACAGTATCACAAGTGATCAGCTAACAGTATATATTGAAGAATGCTTAGGCCTAAAGCACCTAAGATTCAAGAGAGGATACAAGAACGTAATCAACAAGTCTATGGAATTAAATGCTGCAGGCATTGATTCTCAGCTTGCAATCGAAACATCTGGCCATGCTGCCTATAAGGAAAACTACTTCCTAGACGACGGTGCATATCTTGCTACTAAGATTGTAATCAAGGCGGCACAGTTAAAGCAGCAGAATGTAGGACTAGATGTAATCTTAGAGAGCCTAGAAGAACCAATCGAATCCATCGAAAAGAGATTTGGAATCGACAGAGAAGACTTCGCGGCATATGCTGATGAAGTTTTAGAAGGTCTAAAGTCTTGGGTTACGGCAGGTGAAGGAAAAGCAAAGGGAACAAGCCTTGTTGAACCGAATTATGAAGGTGTTAGAATTAACTTCAATACTGAGGATGTACAGGGCTGGTGCTTATTAAGAAAATCACTACACGATCCGCAGATGCCACTAAACGTGGAAGTGACAAAGGGTACTTGTCAGCAGATTCTAGACGCACTTATGGAATACTTAAGTCCACTTGATTTAGTGATGTAGCTATTGAATTATTGACGGCACACATAAAATGTGCAAAAAAATTAGTGAAAATACACAAAAAATAATTGACAACCTCTGATAAATAGGGTAATGTAGTCCTATAGTATTGAGGAAAGGAGAACATCAATGCAGAAGACATTAGGTAGAGCAATGACTATGATGATGATGGATATGTGCATGGATATGGCCATGTGCAAGTCTTCACGTGCGTTGCTTTAATACTTATGATACTTTGCTAGGGATGTTTCTCATAACACAAAGATAATACATAAGCAGGAAGCAAACGCACTTCCTGCTTATTTTTTTAGAAAGGAAAAGGGATAGAATGATTGAGTTAAAATCATTGAGCAAGGTTTATAATCCTGGCGGTCCAAACGAAGTGGTTGCTATTAGAGATATAAACTTAACTATCGAGGATGGCGACATCTTTGGTATCATCGGCCTTTCCGGTGCCGGCAAGAGTACCTTAATAAGATGTGTCAACTTCCTAGAAAAGCCTACAGAAGGTCAGGTAATATTTAACGGCGTTGACCTTGGAGCAATTTCTAAGAAAGAATTGCTAAAGCAGAGACAGTCAATGTCCATGATTTTCCAAGGATTCAACCTACTGGCTCAGAGAAACGCTCTAGATAACATCTGCTACCCTCTAGAAATCGCAGGGGTAAGCAAGAAGGAAGCTAGAGAAAAGGCAAGAAAACTTCTAGAAGTTGTTGGTCTAGCGGATAAGGAAAAGGCATATCCTGTACAGCTGTCAGGTGGTCAGAAACAGAGAGTGGCAATAGCGAGAGCACTTGCTACAGACCCAAAGGTTCTTCTTTGTGACGAAGCTACAAGTGCACTTGACCCTAATACAACTTCACAGATTTTAAACCTACTAAAAGAAATTAACGAAAAGATGGGGGTTACAATCATCTTAATCACTCACGAAATGAAGGTTATCGAACAGATTTGCAACAAGGTTGCAGTTATCGATAAGAGTAGAATCGTAGAAGAAGGCTCCGTGAGGGAGGTCTTCACTTCACCGCAGTCACAGATTGCAAAGCAGATGATTCTTCCTAAGAACGAAGGTGTTCCGGAAGCCGAAGGCTACAGATGCTTAAGACTGGTTTTCGACGGAACATCAGCTTTCGAACCGATTATTTCTGGACTAAGTAGAAACTGCGATACAGATGTAAACATCTTAGGTGCTAATACTAAGAACATCGAAGGCGTAGCCTACGGCCAGATGCTGATACAGCTTCCTGAAGATAAGGAAATCGAACAGAAGATTAAAGATTACTTAGACTTGAAGCGAGTAAAGTACAAGGAGGAAGGATTAAATGTTGAATAGTGCAATGATAGGACTACTTGGCACATCCATCGTAGAAACCTTGTACATGGTAATAGTGTCCACATTACTAGCATATGTGATTGGACTTCCAATCGGCGTGGTATTACATATTACAGGCAAAGATGGGATTTGCCCTAACAAGATAGTTAACTCCGTACTAGGAGTTGCAGTAAATATTTTTAGATCCATACCTTTCCTAATCCTATTAATTTGGATGTTACCGGTAACAAAGTTACTAGTAGGGACAATGGTAGGACCTACTTCAGTAATCGTTCCGCTAGTTGCATCAGCCGCTCCTTATGTAGGCAGAATGGTTGAATCTTCACTAAGCGAAGTAGATGGAGGCGTTATTGAAGCAGCACAGTCAATGGGCTCAAGCTCATGGCAGATTATCTACAAGGTATTAATTCCGGAAGCGAAGCCGTCATTACTAATCGGTGCGGCGATTTCCATCACTACAATCCTTGGATACTCAGCAATGGCGGGTATTGTAGGTGGCGGCGGTCTAGGTGCAGTAGCAACAAACTATGGTCTATATCGTTACAATACGGAAATAATGCTAATCACAATCGTTATCATCGTTGTAATTGTTCAGATTTTCCAGGAAGTTGGAATGATGGCAGCGAAGAAGTTAGATAAGAGATTAAAATAAA
>JAFYLX010000087.1 GCA_017556895.1 Bacillota bacterium
ATTTTTCCATTCTTGTAAAATAAGAACAAAAAAACCGGGGTTATTTGTCATTTTATCCAATCTAATATGCGATAAATTCTTGACTATCCCTATGTTTATGATAAAATCCAATTATTCGACTAAAGACTATATAAAGGAAGGTTATCTATATGAAAGAATTTAACAACTCAGTATACTTTAACGAAACTGATTATTATATGCAGTCCATTAAATTACAGGAGTTTTCAGAGAATCACGAAACACCATTTTATGTATATGACATGAATTTTATTATAAACAACTACAACAAGCTTAAGGCTTGCTTCCCTTGGGATACTGTAAAGCTTCATTATGCAATGAAAGCTAATTACAATCCACATATGTTAAAGATTATGAAGGAAAACGGCTTCTGTCTTGATACAGTAAGCCCAGCTGAAGTTATTATGGCTAAGAAGATTGGCTTCGAAAGCGAGAATATTCTCTTCACTGCTAATAATATGACAGATGCTGAGATGGAACTTGTTAAATCTCAAGGTGTACTTTTCAATATTGATTCCCTCTCAAGACTTGAAGCCTACGGAAAAGCATATAATGGCAGCAAGGTTTGCTTAAGAATCAATCCAGATGTACAGGCTGGTGAAAATGATAAGGTAGTAACAGGCGGTGCTGAAAGTAAGTTTGGTATTCTTCTTGAAGATGTACACAAGGCTATTGCCATTGCAAAAGAAAACAATATTAAAATCGCTGGTCTTCACGAGCATACAGGAAGCGGTATTTCTGATACAGGTAAGGTATTTAAGAGTATGGAAAATCTTCTTAACATTGTAAATCCAACTGACTTCCCTGATTTAGAGTTCATTGATTTCGGTGGCGGATTCAAAGCTCGCTACTCTCCAGATGAAGCTATTATCGACTATGTAGAATTCGGTAAGAAAGCAGTAGAAATGTTCGACAAGGCTTGTGAAAGCTATGGACGCAGGTTAAAGCTCTACTTTGAGCCAGGTAAATATACAGTTGCAGAATCTGCTTGTATGGTAATTCAAGTAAATACAATTAAGAATAACAAGGGACGTCTTATCGTAGGAACAAACTCAGGCTTCCCACATCTTATAAGACCTGTATTCTATGATGCTTACCATCATATTGTTAACTTAAGCAATCCAAGTGGTGAACCTACTGTATATGACATTTACGGTAATACATGTGAATCTGGCGACTGCTTCGCTAAAGAAAGAGCAATCTCAGAAATTCGTGTAGGTGACTATCTTGCCATTATGAACGCTGGTGCATACTGCCGTTCTATGGCTTCAGAATATAATCTTCGTCCACTTCCATCAGAGTATCTTATCTACAACGACGAAGTTATCACAAGTAAGAAAAAGTTAACACACGAAGAACTTGCAGATAGAATATTAAAAGATTACGGAATGTAAGGAGGTCTTTATGAAAAAAGCATACGCATTTATTGCAACAGGTTTCGAAGAGGTTGAAGCTCTCGCCGTTATAGATGTACTTATAAGAGCTGGCGTAGAGGTTACTATGGTTTCTATTTCAGACGAAAAACTAGTTACTGGTTCACACAATATATCTATTATGACAGACGCATTTTTTGCCGATATAAAGGATAGTGACGCAGATTTATATTTCCTTCCAGGTGGTTTACCTGGAACAACTAACTTAGGAGCACACGAAGAGTTGTGCACGCTACTTGTTGATAAATTTAACGAAGGTCGTCACATTAGTGCTGTATGCGCTGCACCGAGTGTTCTTGGTAAATTAGGCATATTAAATGGCAAGAAAGCTACTTGCTACCCTGGCTTTGAGGAATACCTTGAAGGAGCTACTGTTCTCACTTCAGACAGAAGCGCAAGAGTAGTTACTGATGGCAATGTAACAACAAGCCGTGGAATGGGCACAAGCATTGAATTAGGATTAGAGCTTTCTTCTATCCTTGTCGGAAAGGACGTTGCAGATAACCTTGCCTTAGCTATACAGCATATTTAATCATACGAAAATAATCGTTTTACTAAGGGAGGCAACATGATTAAAAAAATAAAAAGAGGGCAAAAATATATAGAGATAACTACTGCAGTACTTGCTAGCGTATGCTTATTCGCAGCTTGCTCTAATAAGCCAGATTCATCTACAGCATCATATTCCTATGGTCCTGAAATCGGTCTTGCTTCTGGAAATGTAGACCTTAGCAGTGATTCACCAGAAATAAATATCTCTGATATTAAGTCTCCTGTAGGCGAAAACATTGATTTCCTTTCAGGTGTTACGGTTGTGAATGAAGATGCCTATGAAGATTTAGAAATATGGGCTGACGCTTCTACTATAGATATTTTTACTCCTGGTGATTATACCGTTATATATACTTTCAATTATGGTGGTAAAACTATCTCAAAAGAAATTAAAGTTACAATATATGAACCAGAATTATCTGAAAGCATTGCAGAATCATCTAATTCCAATATTTCTGGTGAAACAGAAACTCGTCCTTCAAACACATCAACGCCTACTTCAACAACAAAAAAAGAAGTAAGC
>JAFYLX010000088.1 GCA_017556895.1 Bacillota bacterium
CACCACGACCATGAGCACGAGCATCACCACCACGATCATGAAGAGGGATGTTGCTGCGGCCACCACGACCACGAGCATGAACATCACCATCACGAACATCACCATCATGACCACGATGAGCATTGCGGTTGTGGCTGTCATGACCATGAACACCATCACCACCATGCTGATGAAGTATTTGAAAGCATTGGTGTTGAAACTACGAAGAAGTTTGCTGTAGAAGATATTAAAAAGGCGTTAGAGACTTTAGAGGATGAACACACATACGGTTTTGTTCTAAGAGCAAAAGGTATTGTAGAAGCTGAGGATGGTCAGTGGATTCACTTTGACTACGTACCAGGCGAGCCAGATGTTAGATTTGGTAATGCAGAAGTAATGGGAAGACTTTGCATTATCGGTTCAAAGATGAATAAAGACGCTGTACGCGAATTATTTGATATTTAGGAGGCTATAACAAAATGGCACCAATGAGAGAAATGCCAGTTTATCTATTTACAGGCTTTTTAGATTCTGGCAAGACAACATTTATTCAGGAAACGTTAGAAGACCCAAGTTTTAACGGTATTGAAAAGACTCTTGTAATCCTTTGCGAAGAGGGCGAAGTGGAATTAGAACCGGCAAAATTTGCTAACTATAACGTTGACATTATCACTATTGATGACGAAGAGGAATTAACTCAAGAATATCTAGCAATGCTAGAAAAAGAGGGTGAGTACGAAAAAGTTATTATCGAGTATAACGGTATGTGGTTACTTGATAACCTTTATGCTGCATTCCCTCCAAACTGGATAGTATATCAGGAAATGTCTTTTGCGGATGCAAGAACTTTCTTGACATACAACAATAATATGAGAAATCTTACAGTAGATAAGATGAAGTCACCTGAGATGATTATCTTTAAGTTCTTCGACGAATCTATGGATCAGATGGACTACCACAAAGTTGTAAGAGTAATTAACCGTCGTTGTCAGATTATTTATGAATACGATGAAGATAACGCAGTTCTAGACACAATTGTGGATGAGTTACCATATGACCTTTCAAAGCAGTATATTGAGATTGAAGATAAAGACTATGCAATTTGGTATACAGACATGAATGAGGAAGAAGATAAGTATTTTGGTAAGACTATGAAGATAAAAGGTCGTTCTCTTTTAGGCGGTGGCCTTGCGGATGACGAATTTGTTATTGGCAGACATATTATGACATGCTGCGTAGAGGACATTACTTTCGGTGGACTTGTTGCTAAATATGATAAGGCACAAGAACTTGAGCACGGCGGTTGGGTTGTTATGACTGCTGATGTAAAGAAGGAATTTAATGCAATGTATCAGGGTATGGGACCTGTTTTCTATGTTACTAATGTAGAGAAGGTTGAAGCGCCTGAAGAAGACGTGGCAACATTCTACTAAAGAGGTATTATTATGAGAAAGACTAAAATTGTATGTACTCTTGGACCTGCATCATCTGATGAAGCTGTAATAAGAAACATGCTTCAAGCTGGCATGAATGTGGCGAGACTTAACTTTTCACATGGCAGCCACGAAGGTCACAAGCAGACAATAGAAAAATTTAGAAGAATAAGAGACGAATTAGGAATCCCGGCAGCGGTTCTTCTAGATACAAAGGGACCAGAAATTAGAACAGGGAACTTCCTAAATGGTGAAGAACTACTTGTAGATGGACAAACTTTCACATTAACAACAGAGGAATGTGAGGGTACGAAAGAGAGAGTTTACGTTACTTACAAAAACTTGCCTAAAGAAGTTGGTCAGGGAAATCTTGTTTTAATTAATGATGGTAAAATCGTAATTAAAGTAGATGAAACTACAGAAACAGAGGTTATTGGAACAGTTGTCCACGGAGGCAAGATCAGCAATCACAAGGGCATTAATTTACCGAATGTAGATCTTACAATGCCATATATCAGTCCACAGGATAGGGCAGACATTATTTTTGGTATCGAAAATGATGTAGACTATATTGCGGCATCCTTCGTAAGAACTGCGAATGACGTATTAGCAATTCGTAAGATTCTTGAAGAAAAAGGAAATAATGAGATTAAAATTATTGCAAAGATAGAGAGTACACAGGGTATTGATAACTTTGAAGAAATCTTAGATGTTGCAGACGGTATTATGGTTGCTAGAGGCGATATGGGTGTAGAAGTTGCCTATGAAATGCTTCCTGGAATTCAAAAAAGATTTATTAGAAGATGTGTTCAGGCTGGAAAGATTGTTATTACAGCAACTCAGATGCTTGAATCTATGACTACAAGTCCAATGCCTACAAGAGCCGAAATTACGGATGTGGCAAATGCTGTTTTTGACGGTACTATGGCAGTAATGTTATCTGGAGAAACTGCAGCAGGTAAGTATCCGGTTGAAGCAGTTGCGACTATGTCAAAGATTGCTCAACAGGCTGAAGAAGACCTTATTAGAATGCCGGCAAGAAACATGGTATGGCATGAAATGGATGCACTAGATGTTACAAACGCTGTAGGACATGCTGCTTGCACTCTTGCTGAAGACATTAAGGCGGGTAGCCTAATGGCTATCACGAAAACTGGTTACACAGCTAGAAGAATGTCAAAGTTTAGACCTAAAACACAGATTATTGGTGCAACTCCGTATGAGAAAACTTATCACCAGCTTGCATTAATATGGGGTGTTAGACCATTGAGAGTTGAATATAGTAAGAGCATTGAAGAACTGTTTTCAAGCTGTGCATTTAGAGCAAGAGAAGCTGGTTTGGTAAAGTCAGGAGAACATTTGGTAATCAGCGCAGGCGTTCCTGTCGATATTCCGGGTAATACTAATATTATTAGAGTTATTGAAGCTGAATAATGAAAATAAATAATGGAATAAAAAATGGAAGCCTTTTGGCTTCCATTTTTGTTACTCTTCTGTAACTAGTTCTTCGTGCTCGTCCAATAATTTTTCATATTCTGCAAAAATTGCATCTTTGATCTTGTTACGAGTTTCAGATAGGATTGGATGTGCAATATCCCTAAAGTCACCTTCATTC
>JAFYLX010000089.1 GCA_017556895.1 Bacillota bacterium
AGGAAATTGTCCAGAACATACCCTGGCATCCCTTACCAACTAATAAAGCACCTAGCTTCTGAATCATTAGAGGAGCATCTTCAGGAACTTCTGCTAGAGAAATACCATTGTTAAGGATGTTCATCCATTCAGTTACTTCAACACCCTGCATTGCCATGAATGGAAGACCTAGTAATACACCACCAATTAACGCAGGAATTGCTGGTAATTTAAGAATTACCGCACCAATTACGAATACTGGAGGTAATAGGAATAATAGGTTAACATCGGATGCATCTGTGATGAATGTTAAAATTTCGTCCATTGTAGATGTGTCAGCAGCACCGCCACTTCTTGTAAAGCCTAATACTAAGTAAATTACTAAAGCAATACATAATGATGGGCCAGTAGTCCAGATCATGTGCTTAACGTGATCGAATAATGTAGCACCAGCAATAGCAGGAGCTAAGTTAGTTGTATCGGATAATGGAGACATCTTGTCACCAAAGTAAGCACCGGATACTACCGCACCAGCAGTCATTTCTGGAGGGAAACCAAGAGCTGTACCAACACCGATAAGAGCTACACCCATGGAACCAGCTGTAGACCAGGATGAACCAGTTGCAAGAGCAACGATAGAACATAATAAGCATGCTGTGAATAAGAAGATGGAAGGTGAAATAATCTTGATACCGTAGTACATCATTGTAGGGATTGTACCTGCAGCCATCCAAGATGCAATCATGGAACCTACGATAGCTAGGATTAAGCAAGCCTGCATTGATCTGTTGATCGCTGCTAGGATACCCTGTTCCATATAGTTCCACTTCCAACCATTTGCAACTGCAACAACAGCAGCTACGATAGCGGCAGCAACTAAAGCCATGTGAGCTTCACCGCCAGAGTCTTTTAGGATACCCCACATAAGGAATCCTACCATTGCGGCTAATACTAGTAAGCATTGCCATAAAGGAATCTTTTTACCCATAATAAAGCCTCCATAATAAAAAATTTTGAGTCGTTTTATAAGTGCATAAAATAAGTAATAAAACAGTTGTTTGTCCCAATTGCAACAAAACTTTGTTTGCAATTCAACACCCACTTAAATTTACTATTAATATCGCTTAATGTATATTGACCAAAAGATTGATTCCTTTAAAAAACATCAATTTTCTTCCTCAACCTTTCGATTGAGACTCCAAAAATGCCAAAAAGACGGATCAATATCCGTCTTTTCACATAGCATTATGTTATAGTTCTAACTCATACATAGTCATAGCAAGGGCCGCTGGACCTGCAGTCTCAGTTCTAAGGATTGTCTTGCCTAAAGAAACTCTGTTAGCACCGATTTCATCAAGAGCTACCGCTTCCTTATCTGCAAAACCACCTTCTGGCCCGATAATAATCGCTACAGTCTTTGGCTTATTTCCAGAAGCGACCACTTCTCTTAAGCAGTCCTTGATAGTTCTATTGTCCTCGTTTTCATAAGGGAAAAGAATTAAATCGTGATTAGCAAGCATAGGCAATGCTTCCTTAAACTTCACCGTATCCTGAACATCAGGAATTATACCACGTTTACACTGCTTAACTGCTTCATCACTGATTTTCTGCCATCTGTCTAACTTCTTACCAAAGTTGCCTTTATCTACCACTACTGTTCTTTCCATAAATACTGGAACGATAGAATTCACCCCAAGCTCTACGCATCTTTGAATAATTTCTTCCATTTTGCTAGCCTTAGGAATCCCTTGATATAGAGTAACAAGAATCTCAGGCTCTCTAGCAAACTTTTGCTTGTCTAATATCAAAAGAACTGCCTCTTTGTCTTCCAAAGATTCTATTTCAACATGGTACTCCCATGCGCTTCCGTCGGAAATATCCATCTCGTCACCCACAGACATTCTAAGAACCTTTTTCATATGGTGAAGATCTTGCTTGTCTGTTAGATATATGTATTTATCTTGAACATCCTCTGGTTTAACGAAAAATCTACTCATTTTTCCTCCAATTATCTTATCTGTTTTAATTAGAGATTATGCTTCTTCAGGAAGTGTCGCAACTATTGCGCACCACATTCCGTCTTCTCTAATTTCTACGATTTCAAATCCGCACTCTTTAATTGCTGCGGCAACCTGATCCTTCTTTTCGACTAAAATACCAGAAGAGATATATTTGCCACCTGGTAAAATATGTGCCGGAACACTGCCTGAAAGCATCATAACAAGGTCTGCCATTAAGTTTGCCACTACGATTTCTGCCTTGAAGTCAATACCCTTTGTAAGGTCGCCATACTGTGCACGTGCAACATCTGTTACTTTGTTAAGTTCAAGGTTCTCCTGCGCGATTTCAACTGCGATTGGGTCAATTTCAACTCCTAATACTTCAGACGCACCAAGAAGTGCTCCTGCGATTGCCAAGATACCGCTTCCACAACCTACGTCAAGAACCTTATCACCAGGCTTCATATAATCTTCCATAAGTCTTAAACAAAGTGAAGTAGTCTCATGAGTACCTGTACCAAATGCCATACCCGGGTCTATTTCAATCACTAAGTCGCCTTCTTCTGCATCGTAATCATACCATGTCGGCTTAACCACGATCTGCTTGCCAACCTTCTTAGGCTTGAAGAATTCTTTCCATCTGTCTTTCCATTCAGTGTCATCTTCCATGGAAACCTTAATATTGGCTTCTGGGAAAACTTCAGCGACCGCTTTAACAGCGTTCATCGCTAATTCCTTGTTTTCCGCAGTATCTTCTAAATAGAACGTAACCTTAGGCTGGCTATTTTGTCTGTCTAAGACTTCCGGTGCAATATAGTCCCATTCATAGTCTACTTCTTTGTTTAATAATCTTTCTAAATCAAGTGGGTCTTCAACCACTGTTTCAACAATATCATTCATCAGAAGAACACCAACAACCGGTTCAAGTTCTTCTGCTCTAACTTCTATATCAACCTGTAAATACTTCATTTTCAAATCCTCCTAACACTTTATTTTACACTGTTTTGATGCTAGAATGCAAGTGAGAGGTATCAATATGAAAAAGAATTATTTTACGACAGGCGAGTTCGCCAAACTATGCGGGGTCAATAAACAAACATTGTTTTACTACGACAAGGAAGGCATTTTTAGTCCTGACGTAGTCGCAGAAAATGGATATAGATATTATTCATATAACCAACTCGAGACCTTTACCGTTATAGCTATGCTTAGAGATTTAGGGGTACATATAAAGGAAATTAAAGATCATATGGACAATCGCTCACCCGAAGCGCTCATAGCATTAATGGAATCAAAGAAGCAGGAAATCGACAAAAAAATCAAGGCATTAAATTGGTCTAAAACATATATAGATAACAAAATAAAGATTACGAAAGAAGGTAAATCCGCGCAAGTAGGCTTAATTACAACAGAAGACTTCCCAGTGCGTCATATGATTGCATCTAAATATGAGGGAGAAAACGATGATAAAACCATTGCCCGAATTCTTGCGGAACACATCGAAAACTGCGATAATCTAGATTTATACAACGCCTGCCCTATAGGTGCTACCATTCCATTAAGTAGCATAAGCGAAAATAGTTACGACTATTCTAACTTCTATACTTTCGTTTCCAAAGAAAGCACTTCCGTAAGTAGCATTACAGCTCCTAGTGGAACTTATCTCGTGTTATATGATAATGAGGGGTATAAGAATGTTCTTTCAAACTGCCAAAAACTTATAGAATATGCAAGTGAGAATAGGTTAGCTCTAGACGATGTCTTTTATGAAGATGTGATACTAGATGATCTTTCGACAGAAGGCTATTATAACTATCTTGTAAAACTTTCAATTAGGATAAAATAAAAGCAAAATAAAAACCCGAGGCCATGAAGGGGCTGCCTCGGGTTTTTCAGGAAATGTGGAATATTATAATTTCTTAGTTTCTTCGAATCTCTTAACCTTACCTGTAGTTGTCTTAATCATCGGTTCGTCAGTTACAACAATCTTTGTAATCTGCTTGTATGTTGGCATTGTTTCGTTAATCTTATCAACATCCGCTCTAACAACCTTTTCTACTTCTTCAAGAGTCGTTGCGCCGTATGCATCTTTCATAACGTCTGCCTTGTAAACAACCTTTAGACAAACTGCAAGATCCACTGGATCGTCGGCTCTTCTTGGCTGTCCGAATACCATACATTCTTCTACATATTCAAGATTTGAAATAAGTACTTCGATTTCTTCCGGATATACATTTTTACCATTCTTTAGAACGATAACGTTTTTCTTACGTCCACAGATATATACGTAACCATTCTTATCTGCATAAGCTAGGTCACCTGTATGAAGCCAGCCATCAACTAAGGTCTTAGCTGTTTCTTCTTCGTTTTCATAATATCCGGCCATGATGTTTGGACCTCTTGCAATAAGTTCGCCCACACCGTTTTCGTCCGGCTCATTAATTCTTAAATCAACGCCAAGCATTGCGTGTCCGCAAGAACCTAATGCATGTTCTTTATCGTTTTCTGCAGAAAT